>JAHQWY010000230.1 GCA_029856445.1 Promethearchaeia archaeon | reverse complement strand
TGCTATGTCCCAAAATTGCAATTTAATTTCGTCATCATTTATTACATCATCATAAATTGATAATTGAGCTCCAATTGTCTTAATATAATCCTTAGTGAAATTACTTTGTGTAAATTTTTTAATTAAGGAAGTTTTTCCTACTCTAGCTTCCCCGGCTACTGTAATTTTAAAAATATACCTTACTTCACTCATAGATAATCAATCTTGTAAATCATCAGACAGTTTTTTAGATTTCTGATATAATTCATCAATTATTTTATTAAATGCTGTTATTACACCCTTCCCCGTTTCTGCTGAAGTTAAATAATACCCAAGAAAATTATTTTCTTTTACTATTCTTTCTATCTTCGAATTATCTAATTTATCCTCGTTTATCAGGTCTAACTTATTTGCAAATACAATGATTGGAACATCTCCGCAATGTTTTTTAATCTCTTGATGCCAATCTGATACATGTTCAAGACTCTCTTCACCAAATTTATTTTCCTCAAGGCTATATACAATAATAGCTGCTTTACTGTTTTTAAAAAAAGATGGTCGTAGGAAATGAAAAGTATCTTGCCCAGCTATGTCCCAAAATAATAATCTAATTTTATCTCCTTCAATTTCTTTATTATAGGCCGAAAATTGTGCCCCTATTGTTTTAACATAATCCTTCTTAAATGACCCTTGAGTGAATCTCTTTATTAGCGAGGTTTTACCCACTCTTCCATCTCCGATCACTGTTACCTTAAATCGGAACCTTCTCCCATCATCGCTCATAAAATCCCTGAAAAAAATAAGATAGGTATATCTTTGATATTTAAAAAAATATATTTAAACTTAGATCAGTTATTTTTTAATATAAAATTTTTGTTTCTGATTAAAATTATTCAATAATTTGCAGAAAAGGATAATTGATATTAATCAAATAAATAATTTCAAAATGAAAAAAAAGGTTAATTTATAAATAAAATCATTAAATCCAATTCCATATCTGGTTGGATTTAAAAGAATTAAATATTCCAACTTCTTCTTTTTGTATTTTTCTTCTTTAAGACCCTCTACTATTTTTTTATTGATTATTTAATTATGCGATTAATGAACTCTTTATGTTCTGCTAAACCGTTTTTTATCTTAATCCTTTCAAAATCCTCTATATTTTCCTTTTTCATTGTTTTTCGCCCCCTAATTATTATTTCAAAAAATATCAAATGGAGGGGGAAAATGAGGATCCCCCTCCCCCTGATTTGGTTTCTCCCTGACTTTAAATTTGGCTTGTCGGATGAAATGAATCAGCATGATGATAGGATGATTGTTAATAATTTCCGTAATTCCTATAATGGATATTGCTTCTGATCTTTTCCACAGGAATTTTTTCTTCTAAATACTTGGCATTATATTTTGCTTTTTTCATTAATTTCAATAACGCTTTTTTAACTGGCTTCTCCGCTGCTTTTACTTTTATTATCTCATAATCTTCTTTAATAGCAGGGAGTTCTTCTACAATAATTATATCTTCTAGTACAAACGGCTTTTCTAATTCCTTTTTCTTGATTAATACTTGAACCATTTAATTTACCACCCCTATTTATTATTTCAAAAATATTGTAAAATTAATAAACCCTAAAAGCATTGTATTTGGAACTAAAAACTATATCTGAAGTATGTGGTATTTCTCTTGCTTCTTTTAATTGAATAACTTCTTCAGAATATCTAGGATTTACATTCTTGTATATTGTGTGTAGTTCTATTTGTTTTTTTACTAATTCAGTTTCTTCTTGATCTCCTTTTGAAGCCTTTTTCAACAAAATTATATGTAGTTCCTCATGCCAAACAAGGGAATCTTTATTTACTATGACTTGTTTCATTTTGATTTTCAAACTCTTCTTATTATTCATAAGATTAGTTAAATCACGGATTCATTAATAGTTTAGGTATACGAAGTTTAAACGGAGTTTAAGACTTTTTTTAGACTCTCATCAGCTTTATAAACAAGATATCGCTGTCTAGTATAAGTTTATTCCAAAGAATTAATAATAGAGTATAGAAGATATAATAAAATACGGAAAAAACATATGACATTTCAGCGATTAAGTTTTAAAAATTTCTTGACCAGTATTCTTCATGAGTTAAATTGTTTGGGATGTCTCTAGTTCCTTTATAAATGCGAGGAATTGTTCTAGAATCTGTCATAATCCTTATAAATTTATAATTGGATAGATGATCAAGAGCATCCTTAAATTGATAATAAGACTTAAAATCTTGGATTTTTCCTGTGATATCGATTAGATGATAATCAAATAGTAATTGATCGATATTTGGAAATTGATCAAGAAGCCAATAATTCTTACAATCTTCCAAAATTTTAACTGCATATTGAAAGTGACTTAAATGAGTATTCGAAGAAAAACTTGTCATAATCACTTAAATGATAAAAATCTTTACTTTTAAGGTTTTCAAAAACAGAAGATTTTTATATGAATAAGTGAGATTGTGTTAATAATCTTCTACTTGAAAATTTGCTTACCAGGGTTTAGTAGAACAGACAAAGTTTTAAATCTAAAAACAGGATATTGCGTAAAAAATATAAGATTTAAAAAAATTATATATTTATTTAAAACGCTTTAGTGAAATCGAATTTGGAGCCAACGGAAGCATGAATTCTTTCTTTCGCTTCTTTAAAAGAGATGCCTTCTTCAAAATATCTTGGATTTAAGTCCCCAAGAATTTCATCCATCTCATTTTCTATAGATGTTTTTTCTTCAATTTCACAACTTTCGATTATTATTATTTTTTGATTAGTTTTGGTCATTTTTTTTTCACTTTTTTTATTTTTTTTCTTAAGAATAATTTAGGTAAGGTTTAATATATAGTTTGATTATATAAACTCTGAATGGAATCTTAGACCTTTTTTAGATAGTGTTATTTTTTTTCTTATATTTATTTTCTTTTTTATCCACAGATAGTGACACTTTTTGAACTCTAATTAGAGTTTGAATAATAAAATATAAATAAACCCCTTTCATATATTAATTATAAGCAATATTAATTGACAATAGGATGAATTTTGGTTAATTATCCCCCTGACGATATAATAAATCCTTCCTTAAATAGGCCTAATTATGAATACATTATTCTTTGGATATTGAGCAATAATGAAGTATGTACTTGGGCAGATTTAAAAGTAAAAGTGAATAAATCAACACTTTCTATTTATTTGAATAAACTTATAAAAGCCGGTTATGTTCAAAAAAATGATTTTAATCAATATAGTATCACATCTAAAGGAAGAGAAAGATATTACCAATTAGGTCAATCCAAAAAGGGTGGAAGAGATTTAAGTTATCCTCCAAAGGTAATTCTTGATAAAAGGAATTATGATCACACAATCCTATGGATGGTCTATAATAATAATTATTGTAAATGGGGAGATTTCCTCGAAGAACCTTTATCTATTAATCAATCATCTTTATCAAAGAATATAAATAGGTTAATAGAGAAGCGATTTATAGTAAAAGAAGATAAAGAATACAGAATTACTCGATCGGGTGAAATAGAATATTCTCAAATGTTAACTTATTATGATTTAGACAGGCAGTCAATTTTAGAAGAAGAAAGTAAACGAATTAGTAAGTTAACGCAAAAAACGCTTAATTTTTTTACAAAATATGATATCAATGAAAGAGATATTCAATTTCGATTTCTTAATAGTGTTTTGAAGTTAGATTACGAAAAAGTAAAATCAGTATTAAGAGAAGAAGAAGATTTTCATAAAATATTACTTTTTCTTGCTATTAACCATCCAGATGATTATCCAAAATATATGTACCCTGAAGAATTTTCTGAGAGATATGATATTAAAAAAACCACTCTTGATTACTATATTGATGAAATAGTAGAAGATCAAATTTTCTCTATAAGATTTTTCAAATTGGAGGCATCTCCAGATAAATTTTATTACTTTCAATCAGAGGAAAAAGTAGAAAAGATGCTTAGCATTATTACAGAAGAGCATATCACAAAATTTACCTACTTAAACAAGCTTTTTGAGGGAACATCAGATTTAATTCTTCCTTTAAATATGAGTTCAACAGTAAATGCTATTTTAGAGGAAGCTTGCCAAAATTTATTCAATGAAGGATTAAAAACCTCATTAAGAAAACTCTTACCTGAATATATCAATTACTTAGCATATAAAATCGAAAGAGAAAAGAAGCTAGAAGGTGTTTCTAGTAAATTAGAAGGAATTATTTGGCAAAATATTCCTCAAATATTACAATCAGATATTTATAAAACATCTCAATATCAATTTATAAGTGAAAGCGAAATGAATTATTATTTAGATACGTCAATATTAGAAGTGCTGCAACCATACTTATCTTTCTGGTTTAAACCTGAAGAATTAAATTTAAAGATTCAGGATTATTTAAAATCGAAAGAATATGATAAAGCTTTAAGACTGGAAGAATTAGCAAAAAGTTTTACCAAACCTGAATCGGAGATAAAGAATTTGGTACTTATAATTATTAAGGGGATTATTCTTTGTCATTTAAACCGAAATAAAGAATCAATAGAGTTCTTAAAAAGTAATGTGGATCTATCTATTATTAATAAAGAAGAGGATATATATGCGCCTTATCTTTTTGTGTTAGCTTTCTCACATATGACTCTTGGAGATATTGAAAATGCTCTAAATATGGCTAATAAAGCAATAGAAATATATCCCAAACTACCTATTTCTCATGTATTAAGGGGATTAGTGCTTGGTTATAATCTTATTTATTCATTCGATGCAGATAAAGCAGATAACGAAAATGGAATAAAAAATATAGAAAAGGCTGTTAATCTAGAATCAAATAATTTCAACAAAGCAAGGTATTATCAATTACAAAGTCAAATCTTATATGAATCGAAAAATTATGATGATGCTCTAGAATCAGTTGAGAAAGCTATTAAATTAAATCCCAAGGTTTTAGATTTGTATAATTCAAAAATTAGGATCCTGATGTATTTAGATCAGTTCGATGAAATTATAAATATAATAGATAAATTAATCGTTGATTTCCCTGAGGCAGAAAGGAATCTTAAAATCAAAAAAATGTATATCCTTAAAGAAAAGAAAAATATTGAGGAAGGTTTAGAGATTATTAATGAACTAATCGAAAAATATCCCGAAGATAGTAGTCTTATTCTTCATAAAGTTTATTGGTTACAATATTTAGATGAAAAAGAAGAGATTATTAGGACTATTGAGGATCTAATAGCAAAAGAGCCTAAGATGGGAATATATCACGACACGTATGGGGAAATTTTAATGAATTTTGAGGAATATGAAAGAGCTGTAAAAGAATTCCAAAAAACAATTGAATTAGCTAGTGAGGAATGGTATATCAATGAAACATATATAAAGTTAGGAATTTGCTATAGGGAGCTTGAGGATTTTGATTTAGCAATTGAATATCTTAGGAAAGGTCAAGAATTTACCAACAAACGTTTTTGTGACCTTGACACCAAAAGGAAATGGCAGGCAATAGTTGATGTCTATTTAGCAGAGATTGAGCAGCTAGAAATGGAATTTTAATATAAAAGGATATATTATTTTGTTGGCAAAGCCTTAGCTTTATTATGTAATTTTTTAATAAGAGTATTAAAAGCGTCATGGACACCGTGCCCTGTTTTTGCCGATGTCAAATAATATCCAAGAAATCCTAGCTCTTCTACTTTTTTTTTAATTTCGGAATCATCAAGCTTATTTTCCTCAACTAAGTCCACTTTGTTAGCAAATAGTATTATTGGTATCTCTCCACAAAATTTTATAATATTCTCATACCAATTATTCACATGGTCAAAACTCCTTTGACCTAGGTCGTTAGCTTCAAGACTAAATACTATAATAGCTCCTCCACTTTCTTTATAAAATGAAGGTCGTAGAAAAAGAAAATCATCTTGACCGGCAATATCCCAAAATATCAATCTAATCTCATCTCCATCTATTTCTTTTTCATATTTGGAGAATTGGGCACCGATAGTCTTAACATAATCTGTCTCAAAACTACCTTGAGTGAACTTCTTAATCAATGATGTTTTTCCAACTTGTCCATCACCGATTACTGAAATTTTAAAACGGAATGCTGCGCCAGTCATCTA
>JAHQWY010000229.1 GCA_029856445.1 Promethearchaeia archaeon | reverse complement strand
TATATTCTCGATTTATTTTTTTGGTAGGTTCTCGTGAAAAAGGTGTTTGTGGTAGGGGTATAAATGAATGAGCATGAATTCTAGCACCTTTATTTGAAATTTTTTTCATCATTTCAATCGTAAGTTCAATATCCTCATCATTTTCTCCAGGTAATCCAAAAATGAAATCTACATTAATCTTAAGGTGATTTTCTAATGTTAAATCTACAGCTCTATAAATATCTTCAATAGTATGACCTCGATGACACAGATCTAAGATTTTTTGACTGCCTGATTGTGCACCAATAGTTATATTATCATTATTGCCATATTTTAAAACCAAATTTAATGTATCTTGATTAACATGTTCTGGTCTTACTTCCGAAGGAAAAGTGCCCAGAAAGATTTTAGCATTTTCTCCAATAATAGATCTAATTTGGGAAAGTAATTTATCAAGTTTATCAATTTTTAACGTTTTTCCATCCTCAGAGCCATAACTAAATGCATTAGGAGTTATAAATCGGATATCAGTTAGATCTCCATAATAATCTTTCAATACTTGAACATATTTACATATTGTTTCGATATTTCTGTGTCTAGGGGTAGTGCCTAAAATATATGGAGTTTGACAAAAGTAACATACATAAGGACACCCTCTCGTTATTTCAATTGCCCCAAATCGAGTATTTTTAATAGGAAAAGGCGGATATTTATTCAAATCAATTAATGCACGTTTTTTTGTATATTTATATTTATTATATTCAATATTATAAGCAATTCCTCTTATATCACTAATTTTTTCATTATTGGCAAGTCTATTTACAAGTTCTATGATAGTTTCCTCTCCCTCTCCAATTACAGCTATATCAAAACCTATTTGAAGGGTCCCTGTAGGATCTCCTGTTGGATGGGATCCTCCTGCTATAAGAATACACTTCTTTTGAAACTTATGTCTTAATCTATCTATCAATTCTCGGATTTCGAAAAGCTGAGTGGTGAAGAAAGAAATAGCTACTATTATCTTATAATAAGATTTTATAATATCTTTTAATGTTTTAAAGAGCTCTTCATGTGAGTTTAAAAAATAGAAATCAAGGTCGTCAAATATATTATCTGTTTCAAGTGCACCGGCAATAGCATTTAAGCTATAGAAATTTTGTTTATGATAATAGATTAGAAATGCAATTTTTTTCAAGCAAATATTACCTTAAATAGTATACGAATAATGATTAGATATAATATAATACAATATTTTTTAAACTAAATCTATAATGGTATTATTATAATTACAAAATAAAGATAATCGGTGAGACAATGGTGTTGTTTAATTGGTTATGGGCAACTTCGTCAAGTGAGGTAAGTCAGTCTATTCTCGATTTCTTTAGTTTTGGACATATTGCAATGGGAATCGTTGTGTTTTCCTTAATATCAATCATTTCGACGATAAGAAATTTATTTGATCCAAAAAATTTCAAGGTACAAAAATCTCATTGGTTATGGTTTTTTGCAGGTACTATAATATTTGCAGTATTTTGGGAGATTATAGAAAATAGTCTTCTATATCAATGGGGTTTAAAACACCAGAATCAACTAGATAGTTTTGCGAATGCTATATCTGATATTATTCTTGGAGCTTTTGGTGCTTTAATATGTTGCGGTTTCGCATATCTATCTTATGAAAAAGTGAAGAAATATGAGTTTCCATTATTTTATCTTCTCAATTTCCTTTCATTTATATTATTCTTTGTTATCTATTTGATTCTTGAATTTTAAATTCATATTAATATATATTGGCATTTTTATATTATTAGTTTAAAAAGTAAAAAATAGATTGAAATTACTCAAAAAAGTGAGAATATAATGTTATTGAATAAATTTTTCGCTACAGATATTTCTGAAGTTGGTATTTCTTGGTTTGATTTCTATTCCTTTGGTCATATCTGTTTTGGAATCGGTTTGTTTCTGTTTTTTTCATTATTTTACACTATTCCTAAAAGAAAATATGGAACAGTTCCAATTTTTTCCTTGTTATTTGTTTTTATACTCACGATGCTTATTTCTGTAATTTGGGAAATTGTTGAAAATTTAGTTTTTCTTGATTTAGGCTGGAAATTTGAAGATCGAGCCGATAGTTGGCAAAATATTGGTACAGATATTTTAATGTGTGCGATTGGTGGCCTTGGTACTTGGTTATTTGCCTATATCACGTTCGAAAAGGAAAAAAATGCATTTGCATATTACACTTTTGGATTAATTGGATTTGGAGTTTGGATTAGTATTTTCATGATACTCCGATATTTAACTTTTCAAAATTCTCCACTGATTTAATTAAATTCACCTTTTATTAAATAGGATAACCTTAAATAAATGATAGATCTCTCTGACTATATAGAATTTCAAAAGGGAAACATACCTCTAATAATATCTGTACCACACGGAGGAAAATTAGAATGTGAAAATATTCCAAAAAGATCGTCAGGAATTCTAGGAATTGATGGGAAAACCATCGAGTTTGCACAAAATCTAATAACAACACTTCAAATTATCTTTAAGCAAAAAAATTTTAACGTTAAAATCCCTTCTTATGTAATTTCTAGGGTTCATCGAAGTAAAATTGATTTAAACCGAGAGAAAAACGAGGCATATGTGCAACAATCTTACATTGCAAAGGATATATATGAATTTTATCATAAAAAAATCGAAGAAATTGTACTATACAATTTGAAAGTATATAATCATTCGTTATTAATTGATTTACATGGATTTGAAAACGCTAGTCGACCCCCAGGGTTCCGAGATGTGGATATAGTTTTAGGAACTAATAATTTAGAATCATTTTTTCCTGAAGAAGTACCTAAAAAAGATTGGGGAAAGAATTTTCGTGGAAAGATTGTTCAAAAATTTCTCGATTTAAATATATCTATTGCTCCAAGTCATCCTAGAAGAAGTGAATATGTTTTAACTGGAGGGTACATAACAAAAAAATATGGAGCGGCTCAAATACCGAAGAGTCAAGCAATACAAATTGAACTTTCAGATAGAATAAGAATAAAAGATAAGGAATTAAGGGAAAAAGTATTAGATGCACTAGCTCAGGTACTGTATGAGGATTTAAAAAATTTCAATAATATATAATGAGTAATCTTCTCTAATTATCCAATTCTAAAATTAGATTTACAATTCGGTTAATATATTTGCTCTTCTGAATTTTGCAGATATGAGCAACCTTTTTATAATTAAATGATTCTGCTAAGGTATCTAAATATGTAAGATTATATAGAATTGATATATTATCATCATTTTTCATGAATAACATATCCAATTCCCGTTGGATTTTGCTATCGTTAATCTTCTTCTTTTTCCTTACTCTTTTATTGATTTCAGAAATAGCTTTGTTAAAATTAATATCTCTTATGCTTGAAATAAGAGAATTGAGTACAATTGCATATAGAACAACGATTTCTATATTTTCAGTATCCTTTAAATTATGCAATTTGAGTTGCAGATCTTGATAAATTTCATTGATATAATTCTCGTCTACACCTTTAATTTTTGTGAAGAGATTAAGAAATTGGAGATATTTACCATCGAGAAATAAGTTTAAATTAGCGTTAAATAAGTCTTTAAATTTCCTTATCACTTGCCCCGAATTACTTATTTTAATAGAAACTTCAGGGGTTCTACCAGTGATAATATCATGACCATCTTTATAAAATTGTTGGTTTATTAAATTGTTCGTCGCAATATATAACTGTTCTAATATCATTCCCATCTCAATATACTGTTAATTCATTTTTTTTGTATATACTCAACAAAATTAGTAAAACTTAGATGATTTAATTTTTTGCATTTTTACCATATTCTTTTATATCAGTGTTATTAAGGCTTAATAATACAAGAATAACATATTATAAAGACCAATCTTTATAAAACCCTATATTTCTATTCCTATCTTCAATTTCTATAGGAAAAAGAAAAATTCAATTATGAACCTGTGTAATCTATTTTTTTAAAGCAACTAGCATATCAACATGTTATTTTTTAAAGACATGCTTTAATTTGTTCTAAAAAACATAGAAAAAGAAATAAAACCTTTTTATAGATTAAAAGGTTATAATAATTTGCAATTTTAATTAATTATACTCTAATTAATTTCCTAAATAACTAATAAAGTTAAAAAAGAAGGTTGAAAATTAAAATGGTTGACGAATCATTATTAAAAGAAATAAAGGCTGCCCAAGATGCAGGAGCGTCTGCAGCAACTGCTGACGTGATTGGAAAAACTCTCGAATTTATGAAGCAAATTTCGGGAGAAAATGAAGATCTTAAAGAAGAACTTGAAGATATGGAAATTGCCATCCAATTGGTATTCACTGATGCAGATAAAAAGTTCTGGCTCACAGTTAAAGAAGGAGATTTAGATTATGGAGAAGGAGACATTGATAATCCTTCATTCACATTATCCTCCACTCTTGAGGTGGGTGCTGGTATCGTTATGGGGGAGGTTGATGCAACCTCTGCTTATATGGCAGGAGATATTACTGTAGAAGGAAATCTTCAGGATGCAATGGCCTTTCAGGAGATTATAGAACTTTCTCTTGAAGCTTATGAAGATTTAGTTGAAGATTTATAGAATTAGAGCAATTGAAAAGACGATTGTAGCAATTTTTTCTTTTTTTTTAAATTATAAATATTAATTTTTTTACAAATACTAGTCTTAATGTAATATCTCAGATTGTAATGAAACTTGAGAGTGTAAATTATATTGAAACTGTCGTATTGCTAATATATAATGGCGCGGCTAGCGGGATTTGAACCCGCGTCGCAGGAGTGACAGTCCCGAATGCTTTCGGTTAAATAGACAGAATTGTTATATTTAAAGACCGGGCTACACTATAGCCGCTAAAAATTTTAGTTGTATAAGCAAAGGAATTAATGAGAATATAAAAATTTTATTCTGAATAGCTTGCTAATACATTGAATAGAAAGATTTATATTGTTTAAAGTTAATGTAGATAATAAGGATTTTTTAGGTATAACAATATAAAATATAGATATTTTGCCATAAGTGTATATGCTCGACTCAAAGGGTTTTAGGTCTGTTGTTCACGGATTAGAAAAAAACAATGAGGAATTTATTACAGCATTAGAGAGGATTATAAGACTTGGGGTAAATCTCATTAATAATAATGAAGAACTCAGGGAAGAAATTATCGAATATGATGATATCTATCAAATTTCGATAACAGATATAAATTATCACTTTTGGATCAAAATATCTAATGGTACAATAATGTACAAAAATGGGATTAATAGAGAGGCCTTATTTAGAGTTAGATATCATAAAGATATATTTATTAAAATATTTCGGGAAATGAGTGGAACAGATGCTTACATGAAAGGGAAAATCCAAGTAGATGGAGATCTAACTCAAGGTTTAAGATTTATTAAGTTATTTAGAATGCTTATTAAGTATATTAATAATGGGATAAAAATATCTTGAAACCTTACTTTTTCTTTGAATAATTTTTTATCTATAGCAAACATTTTTTTGAAATAAAGGATGAAAATTATATATCTCTATTAATTTAGATAACAAAAGATAGGATATTCTCTTATCAGGGCTTGTAATCTAGTCAATTGCGTCCATTTCGACGCAATCTAGAATGGATAGGGTGCCCGGCTTCGGACTGGGATGTCGCAGGTTCGAATCCTGCCAGGCCCAATTTTAATAAAAATATCTTTTTTAAACTAATCTAATAGTGAAAGTAGAACCTTTATTCCTTCCTTCAGACTCTACAATTATTTGGCCTCCATGTAATTCTACAATTTCTTTCGAAATAAATAACCCAAGACCCGATCCTTCTATATCTACGCCCAAGTCCATGCCATATCTTTCCATCTTTCCAAATTTTTCAAATAAAAGTTCTTTTTCTTTTTTGGTTATTCCTATTCCTGTATCTTTTATTTGGATATCAATGTGATCATAATGATCTATAAGGGTGATATATATTTTTCCGTTTGCTGGTGTATTTTTAATAGCATTTGATAAAAGATTAGTAATTACTTGTTGAATACGAATTTTATCTACAATAAACTGCAATTCATCTGGGCAATTCAATATCACATTTAGTTTACGACTTTCCAATAAATAGCTCATTT
>JAHQWY010000228.1 GCA_029856445.1 Promethearchaeia archaeon | reverse complement strand
AGATTAAAGTTTCTAACACATAAAAATGTATCAAAATTCAAAAACTTATGACAAAAATCAACAAATTTAATTATATACAATTCTAAAAATAATTTAACACACATAAATTTGATAATGCTAAACAATAAATAAAGGATTTTTAATGAAAAAATATAATATAGGAATACTTGGTGGTACGGGAATTGTAGGTCAGAATTATATTAATTTATTACGAAATCACCCATGGTTTCACATAGTTGATGTAGCAGCATCACCACGATCAGCAAATAAGACATACGAAGAAGCTGTAAAAACAAAATGGCAAATGCCATTCTCTATCTCTGAGAACATTAAAAATTTAATTGTAAGAGATGTACAAGATTTTGACAAAATACCAAAGGATCTTAGTTTTGTCTTTTCCGCTATCAATATGCCAACAAAAGAACAAATAAAAGAACTCGAAGTTGAATATGCCAAACGAGGGATAGTAGTAATAAGCAACAACTCCGCTCACCGTTGGAGCCCAGATGTACCTATGCTTATTGGTGAAATAAACCATGAACACGTAAATGTCATACCGATCCAACAAAAAAATATGGGTTTTACTAAAGGATTCATAATTGTAAAACCAAATTGTTCGGTACAGTGTTTTTTAACTCCTATTTATGCTTTAGAACAAATGGGTTATAAAGTTGATAAATTAATTATAACAACCCTTCAGGCGGTGTCTGGTGCAGGTTATCCTGGTGTTCCTTCTTTAGATATTGTTGATAATATTGTTCCATATGTTAATGGGGAGGAAGAAAAAACAGAAAAAGAGCCCTTAAAAATCTTTGGAAAAGTAGGTGAAAATGGAATCGAAAATGATGAAACTATTGACATTAGTTCTACGTGTACAAGGGTTCCCGTATCCGATGGTCATACTGCTAGTGTAAATGTGAAATTTAAAGACAAAGTTCCATCAAAAGAGGAAATCATAGAAATCTGGAACTCTTTTAAATCAGTACCTCAAGAATTAGATTTACCATTTGCACCAAAACAACCTATAATTTATCTTGAAAACATAGACAGACCTCAACCAAAAAAAGATAGAGATAATGATAAAGGAATGGCAGTAACGGTAGGACGATTAAGAGAGGATAATGTATTTGACTTCAAGTTTGTGGCCTTAAGTCATAATACTGTAAGGGGTGCTGCCGGGGGTAGTATTTTAAGTGCTGAATTATTAGTATCTAAAGGATTTATCAATTAATTTGATAACTTTGTCTTAATTTTAGACTCTTTTTACTCTTACTTTTACTTAGATCTATTAAAATTCATGTTTATCAATGAATATTGGCATGGAAAGTTTTAAAAGAGAAATCGCGCTTCTTTTTTGAATTAATTTATATATAGGTGATTCTGGGAATATATAAAAGAACTTTTGCTTTTTCAACATCTTCAAAGTTTTTATTTTTGCGAGAAGTGCATATTTATAATGGTCAAAAATAAAGAGCTTAATAAAATTTTGAAGTAAAAGCTTATCAATTATGATTATACTAGACAGAAAACCATATTTTTCAGATAGTTTATTTCGAATTGACTCCAAACTTTTGATATCCTCATTAGTAATTAGATTTTCTTTAGGTATTGATTGGATTTTGACTAATGTTTTGTTTTCAATTTCAAAAAGAAGTGCATAATCAATAATTTTTTCTAAATAATTATAATTATTCGGATTTATTTTTTTGCATCTTTCCGTATCTGAAAGGATTACTAATATCTTTGAGTTCAATCCAAATAAACTATCAAATATATTAGAAATTAAATCAGGTATTGCCCAATGAGAAAATTTCCGTAGGTTTATATTAAATCCAAATAGTCTTAAAAAAAATCTTCCCAAATTATTATAGCTAACTGGTTTTGGTCTTAAAAACCAATGTTTCTCAAAACTTCGAAATCCAAAGAGGAATTTTTGCATAATAAGCATCAAGTTTTCCTTTTTTATATTAACAGATAAATTAATTAAATCTGTTAAGAAAGAAATTATATCACTTTGATTTATATAATAGGCATTATCTGTTTGTAATCGGTCTCTAACAA
The DNA here is from genome assembly GCA_029856445.1 of Promethearchaeia archaeon. Lineage (GTDB taxonomy): Archaea > Asgardarchaeota > Lokiarchaeia > Sigyniarchaeales > SOKP01 > Loki-b32. The sequence goes on along the minus strand of JAHQWY010000228.1, from coordinate 4,112 downwards.
GGTCTAAAATCTCATTTTCATCTAATTCGTCAATTTTAATACCAATTTCATTAGGGACCATTAATTTTAATCTTAAATACGGTGTTTCAGACTTTGAAACAAATTTTTTCTGTAAATGTAAAATAAATTGTAATTTTTTGGAACCAAAAACAATTGATATGTTAAATTCGGGTAAAAGAGGGTAAATAATTTTAAAAAGACTACTCAAATGGTACCCATTTAAAAAGCTGACAACATCCTTTATGAATAAAAATATTCTTGGTTCCGGATATATTATGAATAAATCTTTTTCAACCAGTTTTTGTACTAAATCAATGAATTTCACCAATAATGCATCAAAAGGTAAGTCTTCAATACCAACACAATGTTGATTAATAAGGTTAATAGCTTCTTCTTTGAAAACTCGAATTGATGAAACTCTTTCCCCTTTCTTTTTAATTAAACCTTCTAGAATTCGATTATAAAATTTCTCAATATCTTCATAATCTTTTTTATGCACTTTAATAATATCATGTGGAAATATTTCTATTGATTCATGAATACCAGCTTTCTTTGTTTTATATAAATATGATTTTATAACTCTTTTTCCATCATCAGATATTATAATATCCAAGATATTCTGTTGTGAATTGATAAACTTGGGATAGAGAATCTCAAATAAATAATATAAAAGATATGGATTAACTTCTATTGGCGTGAGGGGTATTCTTATCTTTTCTTCTACAAATTTGAATTTATCACCAAGTTCAACATTGGAATTATACTTAAGTATTTTTAGCCAGTTTTTTTGAAACTTCTTATTAATCAATTTTCTATATGACACCCATCACTCTAAGTTTTTCTTTTTCTTTTGGTTTAACTACTAATTCCAATAAATTTTCGAAAAAATGTAAGTTTGGTAAATTTTTCTTTCCATAGTATTGTAATAGTAATTCAAAGCAATTTAAGATATCAGGAGGGCATCCTGGTAACTCCAATATATTTTTATTTGCGATAATTTTAATTTTTTCCTTTTTTTGAGAACCGGATTTATGTTTTTTCTTTGTACTCTTCTTTTTCGAAGTATTTTTTTTTGACATCTTTTCTAGCTTTCTGAAATTGCTGTTTTTTGTGCTTTTAATGGCACAATCTCCAAATAGCAGGATATTCTTAAAACGTTCTGGTTCTAAAGGACTATTCCCTATTAAAAACGCATTATTAGGATTATATTTCAAGTCTTTTGTCATATATGTTTTCATAAAATTTAGCAGATGATAAGCTTGTTTATAACATCCAGAACATAATTGACCTGAATTTACTTTGATATTCTTTAGATTAATATTCTCGAGTTTCATTTCACATAAATTAATAGTTAAGTTAATATCTTCGATTTTTTCACCGAGGAGATTTATTTTCTGAAAGTCAATGTTACCTAATCCTCTTTGATTTGCTTCCAAAATTAAATCATAGTTTTGAGTATCAATATTCAATATTTTTAAGGTAATTAAATCAACAGATAAAGCATTGTTTCCAAGAACTATAACTCCAGTTTTTTTTAAATTTGAATCTCTATAAACATAAGGTCCAGCACGTTCCAATAAATAAAAAAAATCATTAATTACTAATTTTGGTTGTTTAATGGCAAAAACATTAAGAATGTTTGAGATCAGATCTTGTTTATATTGATCATTAGAAATATACCGATTGTCTAGATTTTCATAGCTCCCTATATCTTGATATTTGGGAGAGACCATTGAATAAGAATTTAAAAGAGAGAGATTCAATTTGAAGACGGGGTTAACATTGACTTGATTTATAATTATGAATTTATCTGAATCGATTATAATTTTTGGGAATAAATATTCTTTCTCATTAATAGTTACCGTTGAAAAAGATTTATTTCTTATTTCATTTAGTTGATCTCCCTTTAATTTCTTCTTTTTAAAGAAATCACTATTATCTAGAAATACTATTTCAGCCCCCAGGTTGCTGAAATATTCTTTTAAATTTAAAAATTTAGAAATCGTGTCAATTGAAATACCCTTAAAGGGAAAACTACCGAGGTATACTTTTCTAGCACCAGCTTTTTTACAAGAAGTGATTAATGAATCAAGTATATCAAAATTAGTATTGGTAGGGAACCCTGTTGGAAAACATAAATTAAATTTAATAAAAACCTGATCCCCCTCTTCAATAAATTTAGAGATCCCCCCAAGTATTTCAATTCCCTTCAAAAAAGTTTCCTTTGGGGTATCTCCTTTAACTATTGCTACTTCTATATTCTTTAAGTCTGAATGGTCATTCATGAAAATAAATTAAATAACTCATTAATTAAATTAATAATATTAAATAATGAATGAATTGAATTTTAAGTTAAGTGATGGGTCAGATGATTAAAATCAATCTAAACACTGTTGATGCTAATATTCCAATAGATACAATTGGAGTAGATATGGGACAAAGTCTTTCAAAAACAGTAATTTTAAAGGATAATATATTAAATTTTTCTTACTTTCTTACTCAATCTGAATCAGTAGCTTTAGAAGCTGAATTAAGATCGAGAATAAAAGATTATAAAAAAATAAATTTCACAGGAGGAAAAAGTTTTAGGCTATTTCAAACATATTCAAATAAATTTGAAGCTAAATTGATAAATGAATTTGAAGCTAATGCTAAGGGAGTTGAAATCCTTCATTTTTTAGAAAAAAACAAAGATTTACCATCATCTTTAATAGTAACAATTGGAACAGGAACTTCAATGGTTTCTAAAAAAGGTTCTATTGAACACTTAGGAGGTAGTGCTATGGGTGGTGGTTTTTTTATGGGTCTTCTTAAAGCTTTTTTTAATATTAATGATTTCCAAGAAGCAATGACCTTAGCAAAAAAAGGAAATAGATATAATGTTGATTTAAAAGTTACTGATATCTATGATCCTGAGGATAATAGAGTTGATTTATTGTTTAGAGAATTCACGGCAGCATCCTTTGGAAAAATTGATGTTAATTATAGCATGAATAATTTAAAAAAAGAAGATTTTGTTAATTCTTTAATATGTGTGATGGGGGAAAATATCGGTACAATAGCAAACTTGATGGCTGATACTAATGATTTATCTACGATAGTCTTCTGTGGTGGTTTTTTAAGAGAAAACACAGTTGCTCGGAAAATTTTATCAGTAATGTGTAGGGTTAACAAAAAAAAAGCAATATTTTTAAAGAATTCTGAATTTTGTTCCGCGATTGGTGCTCTCTGTGTATAAAGTGTGCGCCGATTTGGAGATTAATGGTCATCGAATGTTAATTCTCATAAAAACACTATAAATCGGCGCATGTTAATTAGTGATAATAATATTGGTAAGAAGTAATCAAATAAATTAAGAGAATTATGTACCTTGTGAATGTTTTTTTAACATTTCATCATTAGTTTTTCCCATTTTAATAGCTAATTCTGCAATAACAGCATCCAAATAAGCAAAAGCTGCAATTTCAAACATGGTTCCTTCAGGTGCAAGAACAGCTGTATCGCCTACAGCTTTATCTCTTTTAGTCCTACCCTTTAATTTTATGGTAATGTCTCCCAATCGTCCAATAACGGTTTCTGGATGCGATGTAATAGTTACTATTCCATAAGGTTTGATAGTATTTACATAATTGTTTAATAAACTTACAACTATGGGTGTAGTACCAGAACCAGATAATACAATTAGAATGTCTTTCTTTCGAAGAGCAGGCATACTAGCAAGATTCGTTACTATGTGAACTTCTGCCCCTAAATGAACCAATCTTGTGGCAAAGCATTCTAATATAAAAGCACTCCTCCCTGAGGCTAATAGGAAAAACCTGCGTCTATTCATTAAACCATCATGTACTAAATCTATAAACTTTTGTGTGTATTTGAAATTTTTATCCAAATGGTCAATGTTAGCTTTAATATTATTCATTATTAATTCCATTGATTGAAAAAGAACTCTCTTTGCTTCACCATTTACTAGAGTTTCATTTGTTTTAGTCATTTTTACTTTTCATTCAATTCTTTAGGGTATATTTTATATAATCATAGAAGCAAAATATACATTATGATTTGTAATTAATTCCTAACTAATATTTTTAAACCCTATCATCAACATATTGATA
>JAHQWY010000227.1 GCA_029856445.1 Promethearchaeia archaeon | reverse complement strand
TAAGTTTTTAAATTCTTCTCCTTTAGGATGTTCTATTTCTGTAATAAATGTATAAGACTCTATTATATCCGCATCTAAAGGTTTAGTTTTCCCACATAAATTACAAACAAGCATTTTTTCATTTTTCTCCTTTGAAGGAAGCATCATTCCTTCACAATTTTTACAAAATTCAACCATTTTAAATCAAAATCTCATAAAAAAATATTGATTAATTTATAAAAAGACGAGTTCATCCTCTTCAAATTCTATATACTTTTCACTAGTTATCTCAAGCTTATTGATCACTATCTTTAACTTAGAAATTGCTTTTTCTATAACATTTTTATCTTTAATCCTCGTACATACAAATTTACCAGTTGAAAATAACAGAAATACTGCACGTGGATTTTTCATATTATAAATCAACCCTGGAAAAATTTCAGGTTCATACATTGCATATTCTAGTAGAATAGATGCCTTGTTTAAATTTAACATTGTGTTTAAATTACCATTTGCTACGACATTTTGAATAACTATTTGAGGTTCAGGTAATTTAATCCCGATTTTCTTCATCTTCTTAAATAAGATAGCAACTGAAATTTGAGCATCTTCAATAACTTCAAGTCCTGTAATTACCATTTTCCCTGTTGAAAAAATTAAAAAAGTTGCGTGAGGTTTTTCTTGTCTCAAAATTAATCCAGGGAATCTTTCTGGGAAGTATTCAGCATCCTTGAATTTTCGTGCAACTTTTATAAGATCTATCTTTTCTGTAAGGTTTGTATAAACAGTTGCAACAATATTATTTATTTTATAGTTTACTTCGCGATCCGATTCATTAGCTCCATATGAATCTTTAATATCTTCCAAACTTAATTCCTCCTTTCATTTTTTATTAACTTAATAATTTCCATTTTATAAATCTCATGATTCCCGGTTTTATCTATTTTCTTGAGTAACCTATTAAGTTGTCGTCTCGCAATAGGTCTAAGAGATTCAAAGTTAATCTTTATATTTTCATAATCAATAGTTTTCCTACATATATCCTCCTCTTTAAATTTTAAGTGCTCTCTACAAATTTTACCTCTGTGATGATGTTTTTTACATTTTGTACAATAATATTTATTCATTTTGATCACTATTTTCTTTAATCATATGTTATTGTTTATTACTGAAGTCAGAAATACCAATTTTACTAAATCATTCAGATTTTAATAGATATTATGGAAAAAATAAAACAATTATCAGCCCACTTCTAAAATAAATAGTTTATGGTCATTAGGAATATAAAATTTATTTTTTGTTTTTATTATGACTGAATGAAAATATTCTGTTAATCCTAGAAAACCTCGTATAATTGATTTATCTTCATCAAAAGAGAATTTAACCACGGTAATCGCATTATTTGCCTTTATTTTGACATCATCCTGTACCCTCTCATCTATTAAGGGGAGTTTCATCTCTGAAACGAGTTCATATACTCGTTTTAAAAAATTTTCGTCTTTATTCATTCCATCACCTATATATTTTTACAATATTATTTTAAATTAATTTCATAACTTTCTTCGCGGAATTTTTTTAATTTATCTTAAATTTAACCTTTAAATTGATAAATTTAATTAACAAAACCTAAAATTTCCCAAATAAGAACAACTAACTTTATATTTCGGTACTATTTGAATATTATATTTTATATTCAAACTAATTTAAAGGTACAATTCCGGAAAATAAATATCAAATCATTTTTATTTCTAATTCATTAATATAAATCAATATATTTAACTTTTTCGGTAAATAATTGTATAATTTTGACATTTCTTTAAATTGGCACTTTTAAATTATAAGTTTATTCTAATCACATAAAAATTTCAAAAATTCGAGTATATCTTTAATTTCTCATAAATTTTAATACGCTTTTATGATTAATTTTAAAATGTGGATCTTAGAGTTACTTATTGTGATTTGAAATAAATGCGGTATATATTATAATGAGTGTGTACGCTGATGATGTTGTAAGTTTTACCTCAGTATTAAAAATTGCTTATAATTTTCTGACTGGAAGAGATTATTTAATAAAGAAAAAAACTAAAGAAAAAAAGAAATTAATTTCAGTTGCTTTAGGATTTCCAGACTTAGTTTATGCCGCAGATTCTATTCCTGTTTTTCCAATTCGGATGGAGAAATTTAAAATTAATTTGTATTTACTCGCACTCAATACAGCTAAAAGTTTATTTGGATGGGATATAACAACCAATCTTTTAGGAATTGCTCGTCAATTAGATTTTCTAAAAATTGTTGATTCAATTATAAATGATGTATTGAGTACAATAAATAAAAAATACAATGAAATGTACGATTTAGGGGTAATTGATGAAAAATCTCCCAATTTATGTTATGGAGTAAATGCAATTTATGGGATGCATAAATCTCAATATGAAAATATAGACGCTAATTTAAAATTTAAAATAAGATGTTCTGAGTGGAATAATTACTCAGAATCATTAAAAACGATAATTCCAAACCAAATTTGGATAGATATTCCCTCTGGGGAACCTGAAAATCAAGAAAAGTCTTTAGAAGTTATTAAGGACAGCATAGATAAAGCAATTACCGAGTTAGAAGACATTACGGGCAACATAGTTACTGATAACAGTTTGAAGAAACAATTTCGCATTGGAAATCAAGTAAAAAGATATTATAAAACGATATTGCATGAAATTGGTTCTTCCGATTTTTATCCTTGTAATCCTGCTACATTTGCGGAGATTTTAGGTCTTTTAACTATATCATTCCAAGATTATAATTCTAATGCCCAAAGATATCTAGAAAATATGAGTCAGCTGGTAAAAGAAATGAGAGAACGAGTAAAGAAGGGTATAGGTATGGATGTTTCAAACACTCCTCGATTACTCATTTCGCCCATTTTCAATGGATGGGAACCAGAAATTCATGAGATGATTTATAGATTCGGAGGACGAACGATCTATGCAGATTGGGATATTCTAGGACTATTGGAGGAGATTCCTGTTTCCAAGGATTCAGATCCAATCATGGATTATGCTTCCTTTCTTTTAAATGCGTCTAAAAAGGGAGTTCATTGTTTAAAGAATTGCGATGTATTAGTAAATTCATATTTAGATTATTCTAAAAAATGGAGATTTAATGGGGTTATTTTCAATCAAGTACTTGATTGTCATACCAATAATTCAAACTGTTATGAATTATTGAAAAATAAAATTAGAAATGAACTTAGAAAACCTACTATTATTGTTCGGTTTAAGAAAATAGGAGAAAATATAGAAGATCTTAAATTAAAATTAGCTCCTTTCATGGATATATTTACTCAATAAAATATTATTATGCTTTACGTACCAAAGAAATCTGAAGGTTTGAGTAAGTGTTGATCTTCTTCTTCCTTTTTTGCCTTTTCATGAGGATCCACCCATCCTGAATCATCTTTTGCTTTGCTAGTCAAGCCTGGAGATTTGAGACTTGTGGGGGCTACATTAATGCCTGTAGATGCTGAAATAGGTTCTGGTTGTTGTCCTGGTGCTATTGATTGAGTAGGCACATAATTTAAACCTCCCGCTTTCAATCCTTTTAATTCACTCATAACTTTTTCTAAATTCATAGTTTGTACACTCTTATTCATTGTATCCATGATTTCTTTCAATGATTTTGAAGTCTCTCGTAGCCCTTTTGGGTTAATTCCTGTAAGTAATGAATCTAGATTCGCGCTTATACTCTCATTTAAATCCTTTAAAGATTCTAAAACTGTACTCCAATGCTTATTCATTTGAGATTCAATTGCGCTAATCATCTTAATTGTTTCATTCATAAAATTAACATGAGCTTCATATCTCTCTTCATCCTTTGCACGTAAGTCAGATATGAGCATTATTAGCTTCCTTAAGGCTTCTTTCTCTTCACTCATTTTTAACCAAAATATATATTATTTTTTCTATTATTATTATGATTATAAATAAATTTATATGTATTCATTTAGTCAACAAACCAATCCAAATATTTCTATAAATTTAACTAAATAATGCTGAGATAAATAGGAAAATGCCAACTGAACATTTAGAATGGATTAGAAATCCGAAAATTTATGAAATCAACACCTGGCCTTGGCTTAGATCATTATCAGATAGATTTAATTCTCCAATTACTTTACAAAATATCCCAGATGAAATTTTTAATAAAGAAATTAATTTATTCGACGCTGTTTGGCTAATGGGTGTATGGGAAAGAAGTCCAGCAAGTAGAAAAATTGCTCTAGAGCGTCCAGACCTGCAAAAGGAATTTCATAAAGCTTTACATGAGCTTCGAGAAGATGATGTAGTAGGTTCACCATACTCTATATATTATTATCATGTTGACAGCCACCTTGGGGGAATTGATGGTTTAAAAAAGGTCCGAAAGCAGCTAGCTACCCGAGGAATACGATTAATACTTGACTATGTTCCTAATCACGTCTCAATCGATTCTCTCTGGACTTTGGATTCTAATTTATTTATTGAAGGAACATTGGATGATCTAATGAATTATCCGTCTGATTTTTTTAGTCTTTCAGGGAAAATTTTCGCACACGGTAAAGATCCTAATTTTTCTGGATGGACAGATACCATCCAAATAAATGCATTCTCAGAAGAAGCACGAAAAAAGTCAATTGGTACATTATTGAATATCGCTGAATTATGTGATGGTGTTCGTTGTGATATGGCAATGTTGATGACAAATGGGATATTCAGTAGAACATGGGGAGATAAAGCGGGAGAAATACCTGAAAAAGAATTCTGGCAATACGTTATTCCAGCAGTTAAGAAAAAGTTTCCTCAGTTTTTATTCATCGCTGAAGTCTACTGGGATATGGAATGGGAACTTCAACAACAAGGATTTGATTTTTGTTATGATAAACGGTTATATGACTATTTATCTCACCAAGATGTTCAGAATATAAAAAAACATCTTGAAGCTGATTGGAATTATCAAAAGAGACTGCTTAGGTTCATAGAAAACCATGATGAGCAAAGATCAATAACCAAGTTTGGTGAGGAACGCAGTCTTGCTGCAGCAATAATTGCTATGACATTACCTGGAGCTCGTTTAATACATGAAGGACAAATAGAAGGTTTTAAAATTAGACTTCCTGTACAATTGGGTAGACGACAGACTGAAGAGAGTGAACAAAAAATTGTAGAATTCTATCAGAATTTGGTTAGAATCATACCAGGGAGCAATTTTGCTAATGCCAAATGGTCGATTTGTAATATTATCCCCATAGATTCCAATGATAATTCATATAAAAATCTACTTTCATATATATGGTGGGTTAATGATAATTATCTTCTGATTGTTATTAATTATAGTTCATATCCTTCAAAAGGTCATATAAAGATTGAACCCTTAAATTACGGTTCGAATAATTGGGTATTCAAAGATTTACTTACTCAAAACAATTACATTTATAAGGGAACAGACCTAGAAAATTATGGACTGTATATTGATTTAAAAGAGTGGAATAGCCACATCTTTATTATTAAAAAAGAAATTCCTTGATAAAACATATGAAAATGTGATTTATAGATGGACATTTTAAACCTGATTAAAATTATTGCTGCAATTATTTCACTTATACTTGCTTTCACAGTTGGAATTATTGTATTGCGTTTAAATCCGGATAATTGGTTAAATAGATGGTTTTTCTTATTTTTTATTTCCACCGCTTTAGGATTTTTATTTTACACAATTTACCATTCTATATACTCGGGTTCTTATTCTAAAGATTCAGATATAATTATCCCCCTCATGATAACAGCCCAAGTGTTCTTTAATTTTATCACTGTATCCTTGGTTATGACCGTGCTAATAATAGAAAAATATAAAAAGGTTGCGATGAGTCTAAAATATCTTGGAACTTTGTTTGCGTTATTTATTATAATGAGTATTGGGTATTTTATCTTGCCACCAACGTTAAATGAAGAAGATTATCTTAATGACGAGATAATTAATACTGAGACTGAGTTTGGTGTGCAGTTCTTAGCAAATGCTCTTAGAATTGCATTATTTGCTTATGTTGTTTATAAATATGTTATTATTACAAGAAAAATTGAAATTGAAACAAAAAGAAGAGTTCAATGGTTTTTTATGGGAATAGTTCTAGCTATTATTGGGCTTATCATCAATTTAATTGG
>JAHQWY010000226.1 GCA_029856445.1 Promethearchaeia archaeon | reverse complement strand
CTTGGTTGCGTTCAACTGGGATATGTTTTAATGCTCTAAGCTCTGGACTCATTTTTGCAGGATGAAAAAGCATGTGAGTCAAACCCGATTTTAAAGAACTAAACATATCGCAATAAAATTGAATTTTGTCATCAATAAATTCTAGAGGTCCTGCTCTTAGATGATCAATTAATGGATAATTTTCTTTATCAAGATCCATCATCTTCTTTTTAATGAATCCTTCTAAATTTTCAAATCTATAATCTATGAGTTGCCTTTTAGAAACACGTGGAAGAAATGCTGGAATTTTATACTCCCTTGCTAATTTTATATAGCTTTGAAGAAATTTTGGGAATATGACGGTGCCCATATGACAATCGATATGTGTTACATCAATACCATTTTCTAAAGCTATGTCAATCTGCGCCTTCATTTCAATTTCTGCTGATTTGGGTTTTACATTTGAATTTGCATTTTGAGCAGTTTTCCACAAATATCCTTCAGTATCAAGCAATCCTGACTCTATACTGCTTGTGCTTAGAGGACGCCATCGATACGTATTATATTCACTGGTTAAAGTTAAATGAACTCCTATGTCATAATTACTATTTTGCTTACAGATATTCGCAGCTTCCATTAACCAACCAGAAACTGATATAACAGACCCACATTTAGCAACGCCAAAATCTAAACATTCAAAAGAAGCAACATTAGCCGCATGAGACATCGCAATGTCATCAATATGAGTTATAACAACTTTGTCATCTGATTCATAACCCATTTTTTCTATAATAGAAGTAGACATTATTTTTCAACTTATTAAAGAAAATTAAATATAAAAAGTATCCGCAAAAGTAAGATTTCTAAAGAATAAAAAATATTTATCTATTTCCATCTATCAAGAGTTGGATTCCAATTTCCAACATAGAATTTTTCATCAAGACCATTGAGAAGAGCCATATCTTCTTCGGATATGGAAAAATCAAAGATTTGAGAATTCTCAATTATGTGGTCTTTTTTTGACGATTTGGGGATTTCAATGATATTGTGCTGTAAACCCCATCTTATTAAGGTTTGAGCAGCAGTTTTATTATATTTTTGAGCAACTTCTAAGAGTTTTTTATCATCTAATTTTCTACCGCGAGTCAAAGGACTATAAGCTTCAAGTGTTATATAATGATCATCACAAAAATTCTTTAAATCTCTTAAATATAAATAAGGTGTAAATTCAACTTGATTAACTGCCGGTATAACATCTGCCTCGTTTAGTAATTCTTCAAGATGATGTTTATAATAGTTGCTCACACCAATAGAACGAGCTCTTCCTTCTTTATATATTTTTTCTAGAACCTTCCACGCATCACGTCGATAGGTTGGTTGTGGCCAATGTAAAAGATAGAGATCGACGTAATCCAAATTTAAATTCCTTAGGCTCGCATTGAAAGCTTTCAGTGCTTTATCATATTGGAATGATGATATCCAAAGTTTAGTTGTAACAAAGATCTCTTCTCGTTTTAAATTATATTCCTGCATCGCCATTTTAATTCCTTGACCAACCCCCTTTTCATTACCATATATCGCTGCTGTATCGAAATGCTTATACCCTGCACCAATAGCCCAACGAATAGCTTTAACTATGGTACTTCCATTTGGAATCTCCCAAGTGCCTAAACCTAAAATAGGAATTTCAACACCATTGTTTAATTTTATTTTTGAGTTAATGTCTAATTTGATTATTTTTCACCTAAATTTAGCCAAATATTTCACCTAGTTTGATAAAATTTATTGTAATTTAAAATAATTTTCAAAATATTTACATTTTGCTAAATATATTCTATATATAAAAGTTTAAGTAGAATCAGATAAAGGTATCGTAAAATGACTGAAGAAATATTGAAGAGAAAGTTTCCTGAATTCAAAAGTGAATTTGCGGAAGTTAATAACATTAAACTTCACTATGTTAAATCAGGTCAAGAAAATGGGAAGTTAATTATTTTCCTGCACGGATTTCCGCAATTTTGGTATATGTGGAGAGATCAACTTATTGAATTTTCAAAAGATTATTTAACAGTAGCTCCCGATATGAGAGGATATAATCTCTCATCTAAACCTGAAGAGTTGGAGCAATATCAACCCCAACACATGGTAGAGGATCTTAGAGCCTTAGTTGAAGACCATTTTGGAAGAAAGAAATTTATCTTAGTAGGACACGACTGGGGAGGTGTTGTTGCATATCCTTTCGCAAGTACGCACCCTGATTTAGTTGAAAAGTTGATCATCATAAATGCTCCTCATCCAAACGTCTTTGGGAGATTAATATCAAAAAATAAAGATCAGCAATCCTCTAGTCAATATGTTTTGTTTTTCCGGTCAAAAAATGCTGAAGGATTTCTATCTGCTAATGATTTTCAAAATTTATTCAATGTGGTGGTCACTTCTGAAATGGAATTTGATGAAGATGATCGTCAAATTTATAAGGATGCATGGTCTCAACCTGGAGCATTAACTGGTGGTTTAAATTATTATCGAGCTGGTGGGTTAAGACCCCCTTCCCAAGGTGAAGATATTTCAGAGCTTGCAGGTGAAGAAATGGAATCGAATCGAGTCATGATAAACATTCCTACGTTAGTCATTTGGGCTGAGAAAGATACTGCCCTTACTGTTCATAACTTAGTAGGCCTTGATGAATTTGTACCAGATTTAACTATTAAACGTATACCAGAAGGATCTCACTGGATTATAAATGAACAACCTGATAAAATAAACTCCTTAATACGCGATTTTCTTTGACTAGTCCTACTAAAGGTATAAAATTAATATAAACTTTTTTTATTGCTTTTTTTTATAACTCTATAAGCTTATAATGCTGCAAAAATAGGTGTCTATAAATTGTCTAATTTTATATTTCGATTACTTTACCTTCTTTTGCTGATAAATAACATGCATTGACAATTTCGTGAGCTGCTTTAGCATCTTCTAAACTTGGATTTGCTGGTTTATTATTAATCAATTTTCGGAAAAATGAAATCTCTTGACAAATTCCCCAATATATCGGGGAAGGAAAGCTATTTATGCCCATTTCAATTTTATAGCTTTCATAGAATTCCTTGAACTTAATTCTTTTCTTAATACTTCCTGCTTCCCAAAGATTGATACTTGCCCTCTGATCACCAAAAACAAAAGCAAGATAAGCATTTTCAAAAAAGATTTCTATATACCGTGCATCATGGTTAACATTATGCCAGATAGAGTTTAAGGTTGCAGAACCACCATTTACTAATTCAAATAAAACACTAACACTATCTTCAATTTGCGAAACCCCTGCAAAAAATTTAACGTGAGCAAAAACATTTTTAATATCTCCTAACCAGTAGCGCAACATATCTATATCATGTATAGAATGCTCAAAAAGAGTTCCATGATATGCAATTTCAGGATCTCTTCTCCATTCTGTAGTATGTATTCCTTTTCCCAAATATGGTTTTAGTTGATCATCTCGAAAGATTACGTTTTGAAGTGAGCCCCATTTTTCTTTATTATTCTCAATCATTCTTTTAATATACCAAAACCACGGAAAAAAACGCAATACTAACCCTACTTGGATAATTATTCCCTTTTCATCTCGAATTCTAATCATTTCATCAATTTTATTAATAGAATCTGCAATTGGCTTTTCTTGAAAGATATTTTTTCCTGCATTGGCAGCAGCTAAGAACATTTCATAATGATATTTTGTTGGTGTACAAATGAAAATTGCATTTGTATCAGAATTCTCGATAAGATCTACATAATTTGTGTAAATATTTGGAATCGAATACCGCTTTCCAACCTTTTCTGCCAAATTATCATCGATATCGCAGATCGCATTAATTGAAATATCTGCTTTTCCTCGAAAGTATTCATTTTTAATTATTCTTTTTATAGCAAAAGCGTGAGCATCTCCTATAAATCCAGCTCCAATAATTCCAATCTTTAACTCTTTCATAATTGAGTATAGCTCAATTAAATTAATTAAATATTTTAATATTTTAAAGTAAAAACAAAAATTTTATGATTTGAATTTTACATTAGGTTTTCAAAGATTTATTTTAATTTTTTTCCCTTTCGAAGATCCATAAAATATTATCAAGAAATTTGAATTCCCACCCTTGAGCTGCCATCTCATCCAATTTTTCTTGAGCAGAATTAACAAGTTTTTCTATAGTCTTTCCTCCTTTAATGGTAACTACTTTATACTCTTTCATAAAACAACCTCCAATTATTTAATTTGTATAAGTGTATATCAAATTACTATGTATATGATTCTTTCTTATAAAAGACAGATACACATTTTTAAGTGCAAATAAGAAAAAAAAATCTAAGGTTTTTCTTGCTGATTTTTCATTGCAAGCCCCATTTTGCGCCATGATTGTCTTCCTCCTTCCCACATTGGTCCTTGTGTATTTTTACCTTTCAATTCACGACCAATCCATTTTTCCCCCTCAGGAATTCTTTTTCCCATGCCTACAAAAGAAGTGGCTCCTACCATAGCATCATTTTCTACTGTTACTGTAATCATCAGTACTGATTTAATTCCTACAACAGTGTTATCTCCCAGAGTTGCTCCATGAACTATCGCCCCAAAACCTATAAGATTATTATCTCCAATTGTAGTCTTAAATCCCTGGGCAGTATTGATTATACAAGCATCTTGGAAAACATTTTTAGCACCAATTTCAACCTTTGCAAAATCCCCCCTTATGATTACTCCTTGATACACTACATTCTCTGCACCCATCGTAACATCACCTATTATCCATGCGGAATCTGAAATCCAGCAAGAAGGGTCAATTTTTGGAGATTTAAGTTCTCCATTTATTTCTATAGGAATTATCGGCATTTTTTTCATGCAAGACTTTTTTCAATTTTTAATATCATTAAATTTCTATTTTATAAAAAGATAGAGTTACGGATTGAAGGATAGATATTGATCTTAATATTTGTAAATGTTTAAAAGGATATTCTTTGACTATTCTATTACAAAGTACTTTGTTGAGTTTTTTATGTCTGAAACAGGTTTAAAAATATTTAAACTCAATTTTGATGGGTCTTTTGATGAGATTTCTTATGAGAATATAAAGGATGTTTTCACAATTGTAAACATCTTAGCTATATATTTATCTCAAAAGAAAACAATGTATATCTGGATAGGACGTAATGCAACTCAAGCCTTAAAAAATCATATTTCAAATATCCGAGTGTTATTAAAAGAAGAATTTCCCGACTTCCGTATAATTCGTAATTTTACATTTGAAATGAGAAATGAACCATTTGAGTTTTTTAATAATTTGAATATAACCAAAGAAGAACTCTATGAAATTATTGATTATCAAGAAAAGGTAATGCTCCCTACCTTAAAGGAAATAGATTCATTAAGATCTCAACTGGAAAAGTTTATCGAAACAGAAGATTTTGCTAATGCTATTAACATTTCAGAAGAAATTATTGTATTAGCAAAAAGGATCGAGGATGATGCTGTTTTAACGGAGCAAAATAGATTAATAGTCGAAATTAAGTCAAAATATGAAGATAAGGTTATAATTGATGAAATTTCAGAAAAAGCATCCACCCTTGATATAGAATTTACTAGATTAATTGAAGAAAAAGAATATTTAAAAGCACATCAATTGATTGAAGAATTTGAAATAAAATTCAGAGATAAATATGATTTATCTCTAATACCAATTGTCAAAGAATTACTGTCAAAAGAAAAAAAAATATGGAACGAAGAACAAGATCGATTAACTAAATTATTGAATAAATTAGAAACCGACCTTTCCCTCTCCTTGGAGAATCTCGATATTGAAAAAGCAGAAAGTTTAATTGAAAAAGGGAAATCTTTTTTTTCGAATCTGCTCAATAACGAGATCAAATTGAAATGGGGGGGATTTGAAACTGAAATTCAAACAGTAAAACAAAAAATTGATCTTATGGGAGTTTGTGATAATTTCTTGAAAAGTTACAATGAATTAAGGGATAATTATCAATTTGAATTAATCTATACTGAAGTAAATAACTTACTCAAAAAGCTTCAAGATTTAGATATTCCTGATTATCGGAAGAAATTAGAGAATATTAGAAATGAGATTAATTCTGCTGAGGAATCTTACAAAAAGCAATTATTAGAAATTGATGAGTTGGAGAAAAAAATTAGATCTAACCAAAAGAATAATCTTATTGATGATACATTAA
>JAHQWY010000225.1 GCA_029856445.1 Promethearchaeia archaeon | reverse complement strand
ATTCCTCAATTTTGCTTAAGATTTAATGATATTGAAAACGTTGGGATTACAGGTTCACATAATACAGGTTTTGTAATGATAGGTCAACACCAATTTGTACCTCCTGAAGAATGGAATCAAGGAGAGCTTTTCATGGATATTCATGACTTTATCCATGAAGGTGTAGGTATAGCCAAGGAAGAAATAACTATTCATGAGGATTCTTGGACGGGAGGTGGATCATTTGGTTGCAGTCTTGAATTTTTTAGTAGAGGCGTAGAATTATTTAACCAAGTTTATACCATGTTCGAACAAACTCCAGAAGGCCCTCGTGAGTTAAAGTTAAAGGTGTTAGATATGGGTTTGGGACAGGAACGTGTAGCATGGTTTTCTCAAGGAACACCAAATATTTATGAAGCTATTTTTCCTTTTGTTCTTTCAAAATTACGAGAATATACTAAAATAGAATTAGATTTAGATTTATATAAGAATTTCTCCAAATATTCGGCTTTTCTAAATATTGATGAAGTAGAAGATATGGATGAAGCTTGGGAGCGAGTTGCGAAAGAGTTAAAAATTACGGCAAAGGAATTAAAAAAAAAAATATTACCGATGACAGCTCTTTACTCTATAGCGGATCATGCTCGAAGCTTATTATTTGCAATAAATGACGGGAAACTGCCCTCAAATGTTGGTGGTGGGTACAATCTTAGGGTGATTTTTAGACGTGCTTTTAGTTTTATTGATCAATTTAAATGGGATATTGACATTGCAGACGTTTGCATGTGGCATGCCGAGGAATTGAAGGATATTTTTCCTGAAGTTTCAGAACATCTAGACGAGATTAGAGAAATTCTAGATGTTGAGAAAAAAAAATTTTATGCTACTAAGAAAAAAGCTGGAAAAATTTTAGAAAAGATTATCAGAAAGGGGGATATTTCAACTGATGTTTTAATTGAGTTGTATGATTCCAATGGAATTAGTCCAGATATGGTGAAAGAGGCTGCAAAAAAATTAAATGTAAAAGTTAAAGTTCCTGATGATTTTTATGCCCTAGTAGTTGAAAGACATGAAAAAGTAGAACAAATTCATGCTACAGAAAGAGAAATAGGATTAAATCTGGAAGGAATTCCTGAAACAAAATCTTTATATTATTATGATTATACAGAGACTTCTAATACCGCTAAAGTTTTAAAAATAATCGACAAAATGGTGATTGTGGATGAAACCGTTGCATATCCTACCTCTGGAGGACAACTTCATGATATTGGGACTATTAATAAACAGAAGTTCTCAGATGTTTTTAAACAGGGCACCTATACGATTCATGTTTTAGACAATAAACCAAATTTTAAGGAAGGAGATATTGTAAAAATTGAAGTGGATAAGGAATGGCGTAAACAACTTTCTCAACATCATACTGCTACCCACATTGTAAACGCAGCTGCTCGAGATATTTTGGGCAGCCATATTAATCAAGCTGGTGCGAAAAAAACAATGAAAAATTCTCACCTAGATATTACTCATTATGAACAAATTCCAAGAGATAAACTCCTGAAAATCGAAAGAAGAGCGAATGAAATTGTGGAAAAAAATATAGATCTAAACCTTAAATTCATTCCACGCTCAGAAGCAGAAAAGAATTATGGTATGAGTATATATCAAGGAGGAGCTATCCCAGGTAAAAATCTGAGAATCGTTGAGATACCAGGTATTG
Source organism: Promethearchaeia archaeon (assembly GCA_029856445.1). Taxonomy (GTDB): domain Archaea; phylum Asgardarchaeota; class Lokiarchaeia; order Sigyniarchaeales; family SOKP01; genus Loki-b32. The sequence goes on along the minus strand of JAHQWY010000225.1, from coordinate 4,542 downwards.
ATGTTGAAGCATGTGGAGGTACCCATTTAAATAATACCTCAGAAACGGGTTATATCCATATAACTAAATCACAAAAAATTCAAGATGGGATTGTAAGGCTTACTTTTGTAGCTGGGGAGGCTACAAACAATTTAAAACAAAAACATAAAAGAATCCTCGAAGAAATAAAAGGTATTTTAAAGGTTGATCGCAAGCAACTCGTAAACCGTGTAAAAGAATTATTTGAAAAGTGGAAAAATGTAAATAAATCTCTCAAATCTGGTAAAATAGATGAGAAAGATTTAAAATTAACCTCTTCTGAGATATTTGAAGGTGATGTATTATCAGAAATTTCACAGTTTTTAAATACTAAAAAAGAAGATGTCCCATTTAAAATCCAAAAATTATATCTAGAGTGGAATGAAGGAAAATTAAAGATTCAACAGTTAAAGAATCTCCTTAGTGATGATTATATCAAAAATCTGGTTAAGAAAGCTCAAAAATTTGAAGATTATAAATTAATTTTAGAAGTATTTGACAACATACCTCAAAATGATTTGAAAAACTTCTCTGTAAGATTAATGAAACAGTCTGAAGATCTTATCACCATTTTGCTAAATAAAACTGACAAAGGAATTATGATATTAGGAATGAGCGGTTCTAAACCTGCTCAAGAATCTAAATTTAATATTGGCGAATTCATTAAGGAATCTGTAACTCATTTTAATGGTAAAGGTGGAGGGAAGAAGGATTACGGACAAGGTCTTATTGAAAATTTTGCCATAGATGAAGTGAAAACATATATATTAGATAGATTAAAAATCTGATAATTCGAAGTACTAAAGATATTATCTGAGTGATCTAATGTGCCACTTAAACAAACAAGTAATTTACCTCGTAGTATAACACTCCAATTGACGGAAGCATGCAACCTTCGGTGTAAAATGTGTTATTATTGGGGTGAAACAGGATGTTATTCTAACGCAAAACCACCAACAAAACCTAAAGTTCTAGATTTTGAAATATTAAAACCTGTTTTACATTACTTATCTTCCGTTAAACCATTTTATAGTCTATTTGGTGGAGAACCCTTCCTATATCCACAATTGGAGGAATTAATTCTTACAGTAAAAGGATTGGGTTCAATTATTGACACTCCTACAAATGGAACAATGTTATCAGAACATGCATCCATGCTCGTAAGAACAGGCTTTGATTCTGTGAGAGTCTCCATTGATGGTCCTCGCGAAATAAACGATGCTCAGCGAGGTATAGGGAGTTATGATAAAGCTATGGATGGTATTGAAACACTTTATAAAGAAAAATTAAAAAGTGGAAAGCAGACTCCTTTCATGGATATTATATATACCATCACTCCTAAAAATTATTTATCAATTGAACAATTCTTCTTAGAAGAGCTTAATCTTTCGGTCATTGATAGAGTATCAATTCAAATGGAGAATTTCTTAACTGCCGAAATGGGCGAATCTTATTCAAACTTCATTAAATCTGAATTTAATCTCCATAGCGAAAGATATTGGCGGGGTGCATTACGTTCTCCAAATGATTTTAATGAGATGAATACAATAGAGTTAGCACAACAGGTAAAAAAAGTCTATAAAACCTTGAGATCACTTGGAAAGAATATTTTACTATTACCTCCAACTTTTTCTCCAGAAAACCTGTCTGCCTACATAAACGCAGATTGGGAAAATATGACTGACAAGTATGATAGCTGTTTGGTCCCTTGGTTTTCAGTAGATATTACTGCCAATGGAGATTTAGCTCCCTGTCACGTTTACTATGATCTTGTAATGGGTAACTTACATGAACATGACTTCAAAGATATCTGGAATGGGGATAAATTTCAAAAATTTCGAGTTTACATGCTAAAAAACAAGTTTATGTCAATATGTCCAGGATGTTGTATTCTTTATCTGGCTGGTAGGAAAGAAAAGAAAGTTTTCAATAGTCATATATAAAAGAGTCTACTATATATATAGACTATATAGTCTTTATATAATATGATGAGAGACCTTAAAACTCTTAACTTTTTCTAATAATTAAAGAAAAGAGGAAATATATAGAATCAAATTACAAATTTAGGAGAAAAAAGAATATGAAAACTTTATATAAAGAGTTTAATTGCCCCCAATGCGGAGGTTTACGTTATATCAATGTTGATGGGATATGTTTTGATTGTAATAATAAGAATATTCTTTTAGCATTAGAGAAAAGGCGTAAAATACAACAAAATCTCAATAATTAATTAGAATCTCTTAATGTAGAGAGTTTTAATTAAGATTTTTGATCTATTTTTAATCAAGTAAAATGACTATTACTTTTTATTTGTTAGAGTTGTTTGGAAAACTTAGTAATTTCAGATAATCTACAAAAATAATAGAAATTTATATTTTATCTAAGAATACATAATAATAATAAAACTATTTTTTCAATATTGGTGCGATAAATTGGTTGAAATCATTCATATAAGCGACCTACATTTTGGATCGGAATTTGTTCCCGAATATATGGAAAATATAATTGAATATATTAAAGATACTCAACCTGGTGTCGTTATATGTAGTGGTGATCTTATCCATAAGGGCAGAGTTATTCAGTTTAAAGGAATTCTACCTTATATAGAACGGATAAAAAAAATTACTAAATTTCTTGCTGTACCGGGCAACCATGATGCAAAGAATTCAGGTTTAATATTTTTTGAAAAATTGATAGGTCCAAGACGCTCAAGATTGATTCTTGAAGATAAAGATACAATAATAGTTGGGATGAATTCTGCAAAAGATGATATGGCTGAAGGAATGATTGGTGATGAGCAAATGGACTGGGCCGCAAGATGCTTCAATAAGAATTTAGAAAATCGAGTAATTGCATTACATCATCACCTAATACCCATTCCTATGTCTGGACAAAAATTTACAACAGTTCGTGATGCTGGAGAAATTCTAGAGTTTACTCAAGTATTCGGAATAGATTTGGTTTTAATGGGACATCGTCATGTTCCTCATGCTTATACTATTTCTTGGCGAAATTCATCGAGTACTACATTTCTTTACTGTGGTACCTCAACCTCTAATAAAGTTCGCGCTGATGATTCACCTAGCTTTAATCAAATATATCTTGATGAAGGTGATTTAGAAGTACATATGGTTAATTCAAAAACTCTTGAAAAATCTCTTTTACTAGAGCGTAAAGAACACCACACAGAATTTATTCGACCTAGGAAAACCAGAATAGAGCATTTGTTAGCATCAGAGGTATGGGATGAATAATTTGATGCCAAAACCAATTACGCCATTAATTACTGTGGATGCTGTTATTCTACTAAACAATAAAAAAGATCTTATCCTTATTCGTCGTAAGAATCCACCTTTTCAGGGAGAACTAGCTTTACCCGGTGGTTTTGTAGATGTGGGTGAGACAGTCGAAAAAGCGTGCATTCGTGAAGCCAAAGAGGAAACTAATATTAATATAAAAATAATTAAACTTATTGGTGTTTTTTCAGATCCTAAACGGGATCCAAGAGGACATAATATTACTATTGCCTTTCTTTGTGAACCACTAACAGATGAAGAGAAACCAAAAGCTAAGGATGACGCAGCTGCATTGGAGATTATTCCATTATCAAGAATCCAATCTTTGAAATTAGCCTTTGATCATAAAGAGATAATAGAAAACTCCGGAATCTTAAATAGTTTGAAATAAATTTAGTTATCGATTATTTTTCTTTTATTTCATATAGATTATGGAATCTATCTCTGATAAAAAGATAGTAAGTATCACTATCTTTTCTTGGAACCTTTACTATATCATATCCCATTGAAGAAGCTTTATCCACAAAATCATCTCGATGTTCTACTAATAGACAAGAATGAGTATAAACATCTTTTACTTTACTATTGTCATTAGTTATGAATACTTCAAAATTTGAATCTTTATTTCCATATATGATAAATTTACAATCTCTATTTACATTAAAAAATTTCTTCATCATATCTTCTGACACAGACTTCGATCTGGTTTTTTTCAAACCTAGTAAACCAATAAAAAATTTATCCGCCTCTTCTTCTGAATTGTATCCTATACCAATATGTTCAATTTCCATTTTTCCCAATCTTTACAAATTTATTTAAATACAAATGGTTAATATATTTTTATTTAGCATCTTTTAGATAATTTTTCACTTAGTTATTTTATACTATAAATTAAGCTTGACTTTTGGGTGGAATTAAATAATAATAAAGGATGTGTTTAAGCTCTCGACATTACATATTTTTGATTTTAATTGAAAGGAAATATTTTTCTATTCACATTTCACTTAAAGTTTTTATCTAAAGTTTAAAATTTTTGGATTCTAATATTAATTAATTAAAAAAAACCCAAGTAATAAGGGTAAGGTACTTAATGCATGACTGAAGTTTCTGAAGAAGAATTCTTAAAAAAGCTTTTAGATGTCGTTTATAAACTTTCAAATATAGTTAAAACACAATCCTATCGCCTTAAGAAAAAATGGGATGATTATTTTAAACCATTGAATAAAGA
>JAHQWY010000022.1 GCA_029856445.1 Promethearchaeia archaeon | reverse complement strand
AGGGATCAAATCAAATATAATATGTATACTTATGATCCACGTAATAGAGCAAATCTTAAAGCTTCTGTTACATTACAAAGAAATAATGGTTTTTGTATGTCAAAAGCAGTATTATTGTCTACGTTTGCTCGAGCAGTTGGTATTCCTGCAAGAATCCACATGATAGATATTATTAATCACAAAATTCCCAAATGGATCGAAGAATTAATGGGAACTAAAACTTTTCATTGCCATGGGTATAGCGAGCTCTATTTTGACAATAAATGGAGAAAACTAACTCCTGTGTTTGATAAAACAACAGCACTTAAGGCAGGCTACGTTCCAATTGTAGAATTTGATGGGGAAAACGATGCCTTATTAGCCTCTCACGATAAAGAAGGAAATCTATTCGTGGAGTACGCTCAAGATTGGGGAATTTATAATGATGTGCCCTTAGAAAAAATTAGTGATATCTTTAAAAAAAATTATGGGAAAATCTATACTGAACACCAATTTCATAACCCAGATAAACTCGAAAGCTTATGAAATTTCAGATTTAAGAAAAATAGGTTTCTTTTAAACCTAATTCTCGTAAAAATATTTTATATTTGCCCAATTTTCCTCCATAATTACCTGTTGAAATTTTAATAAGTCCTTTTAAATCAATAATTCCCTCAATTACTTCTAACATTGTTTTCTCAATAATTTCAAGAGATAAGGCATTAAACACAATTTCAGGTATTGATTTTACTCCTTCTGGAACCCTTATTTCTTTTGGAGAGAGTTTAGATTTCAGAGTCGGACAATATGGATGATTCGTTGATGGACCTATTTCAGGAAAGTTAGTTTCAGGTTTTGAGCCAGCTGAACATACATCAAATGTTGTGCAGACATCATCAATATCGACAATAATTTTTACAGCTTCTCTACCGACCTTTATACCTGATTCAATAGAATCGCAAAACAACCATAAATTACCACCCATAACTCCAGGAGCATATGATAGTTCTTCTTCTATTAAAAAATCATAACCCATCATAATAGGAACCGAAATTAGTTTTCGATTGTAATTTTCTATTATCCACTCATATCCATCTCCGCAATGTCCTACATTATTCATCATATTGAACTTATTCTCAACTGGTTTTGGATAGTAATCAAAAACTGCAGTAGTAGGCACAACTAGGATACCTTGTCTCATCCTTCTTCCTAATTGATCATAGAATTTAGCAGTAGCTTTTTTCCCAGTACCAGTTACCCATAATTGAACAATAGCTCCTAATCTACCATCAATAGTTTCATTTTCACTAAGCCATCTTACAATTCCACCTTCAGCATCTCCAAATACAGTTGAAGGAAGAGCTGTAAACGCATTTGCAGCCCTAGTTAAAAATTCAGCATCCTGAGCTGTAACCATCAACTGAATACATAATCCTTCAAAAGCTTCACAATATGTATCCTCAATTATTCCCATTTTTAACAACTTAAAGTTTGTTTCTTTTGATGTTCTCAAATTTTAAAAGAACCAATAAAGATTTAAAATCTATTATTAACTCTAAATTATTAACTTTAAAAACAGACTTTTATAAAAATGCCAAAAGCTATAATTTTTTACGAAATTGATGAGTCATTTGGACCAAATATATTAGCAGATTATTATCTAAAACAAGATGATAAGATACCAACTAATATATTAAAAGAATTTTCTGATAAACATGTAAAAAAAGGATATCCAGATGTGACCATTCGTGATGAAAACAATCGCTATTATTCGAATGTAATTAACACAGAGTCTATCGATAAAGATAATCTCTATTTAGGATTTATATTAGAAGAAGAAGAGGATTTACTCTCTGTAAAAAGTCTATTCGATAATATTGAAGAAAGAGTTATTCAAGATTATTCCACTGATAAGAAAAAGATGACTGAAATTCTAAAAGATGGTTTAAATTCAATATTAAGTTTGGTTCAAAAATTACAAGAACCTACAATTATAAAGGAAATTTTAAATGAAAGAACGAAAAAAATGCTTGATGACGGTTTCCTTCAAGAAGCTAGGGAATTGATTGATGTCGGGGAAGAAATTCCTCAAAAGCTCGCAGAAGAAGTTAAATTTGCTGAAGATTTATTAGCCGCAAAAGAATATAGAAAAGCGAAGAAGAGTTTTCTCAAAGCTTCAGAATTAGCATCATTAGTACAAGAGGAGAAAATTGCTTCATTTCTAGAAAATAAAGGTGAACAAGTTGGTATGTTCCCTGAATTACTAAAAGAACGTGAGAATCTTCAGAAAGAAATATTGAAAATTACAAGTGATTTTGAGAATACTAAATTAAAGTTTGATGAGTTGTTATTAGATCCAATAGATAGATTAATAGAAATTTCAAATAATTTTGAAGAAAATGAAATAATTAATGAATTATCAAAATTAAAAAACAATGTACAAAGAAGTTCTCGATTAGCAAAGGAATTAGAAGGATTAAAAAATAAGATAAAAGAAAATTTAACAAAAATTTGATTTATTCTGATGAATCTTCATTTGGGGTAGTTTCTTCTGTTATAGGTGGTGTATATTCACCAATATCTTTAAAAATAATTTTTGCTATATCCCATCCTTTTTCTGTTGGATATTTTAAGGCATTTTTAATAAGTTCTTCTCCAAGATCGTTATCTAACTCTACTTTATGAATATCTGGATTATTATTTAGGATCATTTCGTATTTTGCACCCCCAGTACCCGTTGGGACTATTAAAATTCCATAATCTATTACCTTTTCTGTAATTGCATCTTTTAAGCGTTTAGCAGCATAATATCCTGCTACTCCAGCACTCCTGTCAAAAGTTTTTATAGAAGGAATTTCTAAACCCCACTTTTTACCTTCTGCTTCGACTAAAGCAGCCAAAGTTTGCGCTCTTTTACCCATTTTGAATTTAAATTCCATTTGGGTTTTATATTTCTTTCTTTTTTCATCGCCAACCATATTTATACACTTCAATGTAGCACCAGCAACAGATTGAGGATTTACATCAATAGAATATTCTTCTTCTGCTAATATATCTTCAATAGTCTTTTTAATGACTTCTCTAGGTTTAGAAAAATCTATTGCCTCTTCTTGAATCTCAGAAGGTGGCTTTGCAGTCGCAACAATTTCAGCTCCTACTTCTAAAAGTTCTTCTACAGTCATCTCTTCCATCACTACTTTATCAATAAATCTTCTACAGAGTTTAATGGAATTCCTTGGGTTTCCTTTAGTTTTTTCAAAAATTAATTCAATTAATTTTTCATTCAATGGAAATAACGGATATAGTGGGGGATTTAAATTGTTCTCCTCCCAAAAACTCTCCATAGATTTAGAAAAAAATATTTTAAGGTCATTTAAACTAAAAGGTTTTAATTCCTGCTCAGGTTCCATTCTCGACCGCAATGGGGCATCTGCTATTTCAATAATTCTTGGCCATATTTCTTTTAGAACCGCTATAGTAATGACTAATCCTTTTACTTCATTATACAATCTCTTTAAGATTTCCAAAAACTTTCTTTCAGCAGCTTCACCTAACATACGATAAGGCGATTCTAATTCATCAAAATATAGAATTAGAACTTTATCTAAATTCTCTGTTATGATTTTAATAAGGGCTAAGCATACATCATCTTCCTCTACAACAGAATTTATTCCCAACTCATTTAACTCCTCATCTTCTAGATCTTCTCCAAGGAGCCATCTTTCTGCTAAAGCCTTTTTGTTTTTATCTAATTGATATGTAACTAATGCTTTAACACAATCAGCAAAAACTCCAGGAAATTCCCTTATACCGACTTGAATCACTTCATCAATTTTGGGTTTTTGAAATAATCCTTTTTTTTCGCCACCCCATTTTTTAAGCAATTTATCAGAAACAACGTCTAATAGTCCTGCACCGAGTTCTTCAATAATACAAGTATATACATGAAGTAATACACGAATGCTTGCAGGCGGACTAGGAACATAAACGATTGTCCAATCTACAGGTAAAACACCAACTTCAATTTCCTGCGCTTCTTGTGATTCTTCTAATTTTTTCTTGTTCTCTCTTTCCTTATCCTTAAATGAGTGGTATGCATGAGTTTTCCCTGAACCTGCACTCCCTAATACAGGAATCAATCGACTACTTCTATCCCTAGAAGTTTGTTGTACAAGCCTATAAACTTCTCGATCTATATAAGCCCTTGGTCGTGCTACGTCAATCTTATCTGCGATATCGCCTCTACTGACGAAAGATGAAAAAGGTAATATTGGTGCTTCGCGAAGGACATCCAGATACATATGTCTGTCATCATCACTTAGTTCACTATACATAAGCTCTCATTCCATTATTTTTAATACAAAATTTTACTTTCCAATACCTATAATTTTATTGGGAAAATATTTTTAACGTTTACGATATACGAAAAAACATTTTCTAATATAGGTAAAAAAATTTTTCCTAACTTATTATGTATTTATATCTAAATAGATACATAAAAATTTAAGGTGAAATTTATATCCATGTATTTATATTTTACAATCGCAGAAAAAAAGTAATTTTAGAGATGATTTTTAATGCCGAAAGAAGATAAATATGATGATGAGGAAGATGAAGACGAGGAAGATGATCCTTTTAATTTTTTTAAATACTTCAGCGAATCGAATAAATTATTTTCAGATCCTAACAATTTTCCTTTTGATCCCAATAAACTATTTAGTTCAAAGCAATTTAGACAACTTTTTAAAGATCTTTTAGAAAAAATATCTAAGAATTTACCAGCTGAGTTTAAAAATCTTTCCCCAGAAGATCTCATGAGGGAATTCACAAAGAACAAATCTAAATTTGGTTTAAACTCCCCAATTATGTATGGTTTTAATATTTCTATAGGTCCTGATGGTAAACCTACAATAGATTCATTTGGTAATATTAAACCAAAATCAATTTCAGGAGAACCAGTTGTAAAATCAAAGAGAGAGCCATTAATAGAAGTCAGTGAAGAACAAGAACAAATTGTTGTGATAGCAGAGATGCCGGGAGTAGAACGCAATGATATTGAACTTGAAGCAACAAGTGACAGTCTAATAATTTCTACTAAAGAACATGCTAAAAGATCTTATTATAAAACAATAAAATTGCCTTCAGCTATAAAATCAGATGTTGCAAAAGCTCGTTATATCAATGGAATACTTGAAGTAAGATTGAAAAAAATTGATGAACAACGTACAAATATCCAAATTGATTAAATCAATTGCCTCAATAATTATTTTTATAATGAATTTTTTTGCTCTTCAATTTCTTGAAACAAAAAGATTTATTAATTAATTTAACGAATAATTTTTTCAATCAATTTTAATTTAGGAAATAAAATGTCTGAAAAAAAGGGATATTTATCAAATCGCGGATTAATGGTAATTGGGATTGTTTCTCTAGTTATATTAGTTGTGGGGATAATATTATGCTATTTTGGGTTAAATGAGGAATTTTATAGTGAATCAGACTCTATGCGAGCAATATTTGAAGCTATAACTTATCTAGGTGAACCTATCGTCTTCTTAGTGATCATCGTTGTTATTTTTCTTGGTTACAACAAAATTCTTGCCAAAAACTTGCTATTAAGTATATTAGTTTCTTATTATGTGAATGAATGGATTAAGGAAATATTTCAAGATGATAGACCCATTACTAATAATGACACATCAGAAGATTATGATTTAATAGAACCTAGCTATGGATTTCCTTCTGGACATTCACAGAATGCCGTGGCATATTGGGGCTATTTAAGTTATGAGTTTAAAGATAATTTTAAGTATAAAGAAATTCCGATACTCCCTGTAATACTTTCATTTGTAATATTTCTTGTAGCAATATCAAGAATTATAATAGGTGTACATGATCTACAAGATATTATTGGAGGCCTTTTAATAGGCATCGGGATATTGTTATTATTTATCTATTTGGAACCAATTCTCTCAGACCAATTTAATAAACTGAATATTGCTGTTAAGATCATATTAGCTATATGTATTTCTGTAGGAACATTTTTGGTTGGAACTTTATTATTCCCAAAAGCAGGTTTAGGACTTGCGTCGACACCACCTTCTTACGCCGATGAAGGAGCTTTCGGTCTGGTTGGTGGTGTACTCCTGGGATTTGGGGTAGGGTATATTTTGGAACAGCAATATGTAAAGTATAATCCCTCAATATTGACTAACAAAACAAAACTTATCAATGTATTAGTAGGTCTAGTAATTGCACTAGTTATTTTTTTTCCTCTTGAGTATTTATTAGAAATTGACAGCACTTTTTATAGATATTTCAGATACGCATTGATAGCTTTCGTAATAAGTTATGTAATCCCCTTATTATGTGTAAAAATCAATAAATAAATTACTTTTTTTTTATATTTTACCCTAAATAGAAGAATTAAACTTTAATTAGCTATCCCAATACTCTCTCTTGCGACTTCTTTTAAAAGAATTTGGTTAATTATAATTTTGTCGCTTTCTTTAACCTCATTATGAGGTGTCACTATCTGATTAACATATAAATCATCACGAGAGGGATGTGGAAGAACTTCCTCTAGTATCATCTTATCTAGAGAAAACTGATAGTGATTTATAAAATTTGCTATTCATAATCCGACAAAAAGGAAATGTTTTTATAACAAATTATTATTGTTTCTTTTAAATTTAATTTAACTTTTAAGATTCTAAAATAGATCTAGATATCGCTTAACTTTCTTTTTTCCATCCGGATTATTAACACTTTCTAAAATTTTTTTCGATAATTCTCTTTTCTTTTGAAAATATAATTTCAATATCTCTTCAATTGGTCTTCCGGGATAACGCTCATCTAAAGCAACATCTCTTCGAGGACATCCTCCAGTCCTCATACAACAATAACTAATCGACCCGAAACATACTATTTCAGATTCCCAATCGTTTTCTTCTGAAAATTCGTCTTTAATATTAATAAATTCCTCAGGAGTTAGCCCAATTTCCTCCAATATCTCATCCCTCCTACATTTATAAGCGAATGTTAATGAGAAACCTGGTTTGCAGCAAAAAGTTAGAGCTCTATAATCTCCCCCCATGCATATAGGAACAGGTGCATTTTCCTCCCATCCGGGAAGATCTCTGAGTTTATCTGGGGAAATATCTGTCAATTTCTTACCATGTTAAGTCTTTTATAAAAATAAGGAGGGCTCGGAGGGGGTATCGATCCCCCGTCTAGGGATTCACAGTCCCCAATTCTACCATTAAACTACCCGAGCCATCACGGAATTTTACGTAGTAATTATAATATTTACTACTAAAAAAATCTTAAGTTTTTTTCATATCTACTATTTTTATGAGATAAGTTAAGAATTGATCAATTGCATCCTCTAAATTTCCTGAATTATCAATCGTAAAATCTGCTTCAGGAAACTCTTGGTTTTTCCTAGCCCGTTCTATTCTAGCATTTAACAATTTAGCACTTTCTCTTTTTCGATCCTTTATGCGTTGTAAAGTTATTTCAAATGGAACTTCTACAAAAATAACCCTAATATTTTTATATTTTTCTCTTGCATTTTTAACTACAGTACGGCTAACATTTATGATTACAGGATCTCCTTTTTCAAGGAAATTTTCTATTTCTATTGGAATTCCATAGTCTAATTCATAAATATTCCAATTCAAAGCGAATTTACCATTCATTTCCATTTCTCTAAATTTTTCTGGGGTAATCGAAATATTCGCTTCATACTTTGAGGAAGGTCTTGTAATATATCTTTTGGGAGCATGCAATTGTTTTAAATTCGAAGGATATCTCTTCATCACTCCAGAGATTATAGAATCTTTACCAGAACCCGAATTGCCTACTATTAGGAACAATACACCAACAAAATTTTTCATTAATCATCCCTCCAATGCTTAGGATTGAAAAATAACCTGTAAGATAGGATTGAATATATAGGCTCTAATAATAATTTTTCATTCATAAACAAAAAAAATTAAAGTGTAATTGATGTTATCAATCTTACTAGAAAATTATATTTTTATGGAATATCTAAAACAAGTGAAAAATGACGAAGAAAAGTAGTCAAGAAAAATCCGAAATATCCGAAATACCTGAGAGTTATCAGAGATATTTAGATGAAATTTATAATATTTCGAGGAAAAAAAAAGGTGGATGGGTTACTAATAAGGAGATCGCAGAAAATCTGAAAATAGAACCTCCTTCTGTAAGTGGAATGTTGGAAAAATTGAAGAAAAAAGGATTGATCAAATGGGAACCAAGAAAATCCATAAGATTGACTGAAAAAGGGAAAAAAATTGCCAAGCAATTGGATGAAACTCATAGTCTACTTTACCAATTTTTCGCAAAAGTATTGAAAATTGAAGATAAAGATGTTATAGAAAATTTATCTTGCGAGATAGAGCATCATATTACGCACGATGTCAAGAATTCTTTAGAAGAATTCCTCTCAAAATACTTAGATGGATAAGTTTAATTAGTATCTATAATTCATTGAAACTACTAACTTAATAAATTCTTTTATTTGAATTAAGATGTCAGAAGAATTAAAACACAAGGTTGAATTAGTCCACGAGCTTTTCGAAGGTTTTTCTAATTTTATAGAATTGCCCGATTTTAGATCTTTTCTGCTATTCACTCTTACTAGCCATGTACCGACAAATATTTTAGCTCAAATGGGATTAGGGGGGAATAAAGAGGTAATTAATATACCATATAATCCAATTTTAAAGATATATTACCAGAAGATAAATTTAATATCTGCTGGCTCATTAATAATTTATGTTAAATGTGAACCGATTTCTAAAGAGTTTATTCTAGAAAAGGATAATCCAATCATTAAAAAATTCTTAAATCCTAACGAAATGAGCCTTGCTTTTCGAGGAAAAGAAAAATTTCTTTTACCTATGATAAGCGATTGTACTACTTGTAATGGAGAGGATAATTCAAAATTAACAATAAAGATAGATGATCTATTTCATTCCTTAGAGAGCTTTCTTGCTGTAGCTGAACCTAATTTACTTTTTGTATTGGGAGCTAAAAATGAACACGAACCTGATATCTTGTTTACTTTTAATATGATGCCAGAGATGCCAAGTAGAATAGATCAAAAAGTTCTAAAGATTGACATCTTCGTAGATAATGAACATAAATCAAAAGATATCACTTATATTAAGCGAGAAGAAAATTATATCATTAAATACCTTAAGGATATTAAAGAGGTTAGTCATGCTGATATATATAAATCAGCATATTCTTTATTATTACATGTTAAATCTTTTAATGAACCATAAATTTATTCTTTGGAAAGCTATGTAAGATTATATCTGTATTAACATATTAATATTGACTTACATTTATGAGAAAATTACTATTTTTATATTCGTTAGAACTTAAACGGTTAATACAATTAAAGGATTAATATAGTGAATTTATAAACCATCCGACAAAATATGTAAAGTATAAAATTCATTCAAAATAAATTTTTATAATTTCCAGTCAAAAGGGTTGGTAATTTTGAAGATTATAACAATTAATTTACCAGAAAAATATTTGCAGGCAATTCAGATACTGAATGATATGAATATTTATCCTTCACGAAGTGAAGCTATAAGAATCGCTTTAGGTGATTTTTTAGCTAAGGAACTTAAGATGTATAGTGATCTTGAAGATGAAAGCTTTAAAATACTTATTCGAAGTAAAATGAATAAAGTAAATCAATAAACCTTTTTTTATTTATTTTTAGAACTTTTAAAATTAGAAAATTAAATCATATAGCGTCATTTTTCCATAAATAATAGTATTAAATACAAAAACATCACAATTTAAGTAGGGAAATTTGTTTAAAGGACTAAAAAGAATTTGAGGAAATTAAAATCTACACAGATATTAACAATTCTTACACTTTTTAGTAGTGCTTTATTCAGCATAATTACTCCAATGTCTGAAGAGATTTCTTCAGCTTTGAGTTTTAGTGAACATCAGGTTGTTTTTATAAATTCAATGTTTTTAATAGTTGGTGCAGTAAGTTCTCTTATATGGGCATTATTAGGAGATAAATTTCCAAGAAGAAATTTATTAATAATTTCCACACTCGAATGGTCATTATTTACCTTATTTACAATTTTTTCTAAAGATTTTATATCATTATTAGTATTTCAATTGATCACTGCAATAGGATTTGGAGCAACTTTACCTTTAATATTTTCTTTAATAATTGATCTAGCCGATCCTCATAATCGTGGTAAAAAGTTTGGTACATTGAGTGCTGTTTATGTTTTGGGAAACGGATTAGGACAGATTCTTTCAGGTTTCTTAATCGATTATTATGTTTGGCAAATCCCAATCCTAATCATTTCTATAACTGGATTTGTTTGTACCGGATTATTGATCACGGTAATTGAGCCCCCAAGAGGATATAAAGATGATTTATATAAAACTATTGATGATAGTGCTCTTGGATTAAATTATAAAATCAAATTAATTGATTTTAAACAGATTTGGAAAATAAAATCCACAATGTGGATATTGCTATTAAACTTCTTAATGTTTATATCAATTGGAGCGATATCCTCATTTTTTATATCAATGTTAAAAAATGATTATGATGTCAGTTCCACTTTAGCAACTGGTTTTCTTATTTTGGTCTTTGGCAGTCAGGTGCCATCAGGACCGGTAATAGGAGGATTTGGAGACAAAAAATTTGAAAAAGATAAGAATGGAAGAATGAAAGTTGTTTTATTCTGCCTTTTGATAGGATCTATCTGTTACATCATCGCTTTTTCACTCTTTTTCATCTCAAGTGCATTCATTTTTGTAATTTTCTTTCTTTTAATCGCTCTAATTGGAGCTTTTCTATTTGGTGGTATCGATCCTTTAACCCAAGCAACATTAGGAGAAATTAATCCACCCCAAATCAGATCAACTATTTATAGTATAAATTTTTTAACTTATACTCTTGGTAGAAGCATAAGTTTGTTGATCTTAAGCCAATTCTTTTTATTATTCAATAATTTTTATAGTCCTGGTTACTTTATTTTAGCAATAATAGCACTCACTTGTACTTTAACTTTAATACCAATCCTGAAATATTTACCTCAAGATATAGATAACATTAAAATTGGACAAGTGACAGCAAAAAATATATAAATCTATGCATAGGGAAAAGAAATGGAAATTAAGGCTGATGTTTGTAATGGATGCGGACAATGTGTTATTGTATGTCCTGTTCAAGCAATAAAAATGGTTCAAAAAAAGGCTTTTATTGATAAGGATTTATGTGTAGAATGTTCAGTTTGTTATAGGAGCGCTGATTGCCCTGTCAATGCAATTAGAATGAAAAAGTTAAAATGGCCCAGAGAAATTCGAATTCCTTTTAGTAACGTTATTACTACTCACAAAATAACTGGTATTGCAGGTAGAGGCACTGAAGAGATGAAAACCAATGATGTGACTAATCGCTATCATTTTGGTGAATTTGGTGTCTCTATTGAACTAGGACGTCCAGGCTTAGGAACCAGACTGGGGAATATAGAATTATTTACAACCAAATTTGCTGAAATTGGTGTAATATATGAAGAGAAAAGTCCAGTTACAGCATTAATAATTGATGGTAAAGGGCATATAAATGAAGAAATTAAAAATGAGAGAGTTTTATCAGCAATAATAGAATTTAAAATTCCTACTGAGAAATTAGCTCGTATTTTAAAAGTAATAAGGGAGATAGAGAATGAAATTGATACTGTTTTTTCTGTTGGGATCGTTTCTAGAATAGAAGAGAATAATACAGATGAGATTATAAATCAACTATCTCAATTAGGCTTCGATGTTAGACCTAATGCTAAAATAAATATTGGTTTAGGTAAACCTTGAAATTAGGAGGTACAAAAATTATTACTCACACTTTACACAGAAAAGGAAAAGAAAACGATTTGAAACAAGACTATGTTTTACTAGCTATGTTTGCATCAGGGATTAATGATAATTACGATGACTCACGCCAAAAATTAATGAAAATAGCAGAAATTATGAATAATCACAACCCTGTAAATATTATGCCTAAATTTGGGTGGAGTGTATCTTCTACCATTACTGCTACTTTTGACAATATTGAAACGGTTAAACAGGTAATTCGAGAGCTAAAAGAAGAAGATTTTGGAATTTCAATCGTAATTAGTGGTCTTATTTCTGAGATCAAAAATGTTCTTAAGGATCTCAATTTAGACATTCATACAGTTCATTTTTCTTTAGGTGGAAATTTTGGCAGAAAAGAGTTATTACCAAATGAAAAAATACTTGAAATAACTACAATGTGTGGTCATCATACAGTCTCCCCCCAATCAATTTCTAGTTATGTAGAATTAATAAAACGCGGAAAAATGACTCTTGAAAAAGCTGCAGAAAAGTTGACAAGACCTTGTGTATGTGGTATTGTTAATACTTCTAGAGTACTTAAGATTCTTAATTCTTTAGTTAAAGAATATAAAAGTTAGGATTCTTTTATTATAACTTAAGATATAAATACCAAACTGATTTATTTTCAATTAAACCCGTGCGATCCAGAATTAAAAAATTATATAGTATTAGGGGAAAAGATTAATGAAAATAGGAATTATTGGCACAGGAAGATTGGGGAGTGCTTTAGGAAAAATGTGGGCAGAAAAAGGACATTCAATCGTGTTTGGTTCTCGTGATCCTGACAAAGCAAAAAAGTTAGCTACATCAATTGGTTCTAATGCAAGTGGTGGAACATATGAAGAGACAGTAAAATTTGGAGATATTATCATACTTGCAGTTCCCTGGTCAGGAGCAAAAGAATCAATCAAGATAGCAGGAGATTTAAGTGGTAAGATTATTGTAGATTCTACAACTACTGCTGCACCTCATTTAGGAGGTGCTTTAATAAGTGTAACACCATCTGCAGCAGAAAAAGTCGCAAAATGGGCTGAAGGAGCAGATGTGGTAAAAGTAGTTCATACTATTGGAGTAGATAGTCTAAATAAGTTGCAATTTGGTACCCAACAAGCAAGTTTATTTATTTGTGGAGATAATTTAGAAGCAAAATCAAAAGTAAAAAAATTAGGAGTCGATCTCGGTTTTGATGTTATTGATGCTGGTTCACTCAAAAATGCTAGGCTTATAGAGCCGCTTGCAATGCTATGGATCGATTTAGCCTATAATCAAGGTATGGGAACGGATATTGCTTTCAAGTTACTACGACGCAGAAAAGCAAGATAAACGAAATTTGATAAATAATCAATTTTTTCTAATCTTTAATTTTTGTTTTATTTATTAAATTACGAGAAATTTATCATAAATAAAACATATTCTAATAATTAATTCTTAAAAGAGTAAAGTAAATTAATATGAAAAGACATAAAAGTTCCTCTCTTGCACATACCTATTCTATTGTAGCAAGAGATTTAAAAACAGGAGAGATGGGTGTTGGAGTTCAAAGTCATTATTTCTCAGTGGGATCAGTTGTTGATTGGGGTCGTTCTGGAGTTGGTGTTGTTGCCACACAATCATTTGTAAACAAATCTTTTGGATTACGAGGTCTTGATTTAATGGAGCAAGGAAAATCTCCTGAAGAAGCTTTAAACTTATTACTTTCAGATGATGAGGGAAGAGATGTAAGACAGGTCGCTTTATTAGACACTAATGGGAATGTTGCAGTTCATACAGGATCCAAATGTATTAAATATGCTGGGCATATAAAAGGAGATAATTTTTCGGTTCAAGCAAATATGATGTTAACAGATAAGGTTTGGCCTTCAATGGCTAAGGCTTTTGAAAATCATAAGAACTTACCTTTACCTGAAAGAATAGTAAAAACATTGGAATCAGCAGAAGCAGAAGGAGGGGATATAAGAGGAAAACAATCAGCAGTTCTATTAATTGTAAAAGGCAAAGAAGTTGAAAACAAATGGGATGATCCTTTTATTGATATTAGAGTTGAGGATCATTCTGAACCTTTAAAAGAACTTAATAGGCTATTAATACTCTGGAGGGCTTATGAAAATATGGATAAAGGAGATATTGCAATGGAAAAGGGTGATATGACTAAAGCTCTAGAGGTGTACAATACCGCAAGAGAAATGGTTCCTGATAATCTTGAAATGAAGTATTGGACAGCTATTTCTTTAGCCAACAATAACAAAATTAATACGGCAATACCCTTATTTAAAGAAATTTTTAAAAAGGATAACAAGTGGCGCTTACTTACGGAGAGACTCCCTGATTCAGAAGTATTAAATATATCAGAAGAAGATTTAAAAAAAATATTAGCATTAAAATGATAAATATGAAGGTTGCACGTTATTATAATAATAATGATATAAGAGAAGATGAAATTGCTAAACCTGTAATTGGTCCAGGAGAAATTTTAGTGAAAGTAATTAAATCAGGAATTTGTGGTTCAGATATATTGGAATATTATCGATTTGCTAAAATGAAGAAATTAGGTGTTGACTCTCTAATTTTAGGCCATGAAATAGCAGGTGATATTGTGGAGAAAGGCGAAACCGTCAAACATTTGAAAATTGGAGATCGAGTATTTGTTTCTCATCATGTACCTTGTTTTGATTGTCATTATTGTAAACAAGGGCATCATACTGCTTGTAATTTACTCCATAATACTAATTATGATCCTGGTGGTTTTGCTGAATTTGTGCGTATACCTGAAATCAATATTGAAAAAAAAGGCGTATATGTTCTAGATGAGAGTGTATCATATGATGAAGCAGTGTTTATCGAGCCTTTAGGCTGTGTTTGTCGAGCACAACGATTAGCAAATGTAAAAGATGGATTAACAGTCCTGATTTTGGGATCTGGAACTTCAGGAATCTTACATATCCAATTAGCAAAACTTAGAGGAGCAAAAAAAGTAATTGCTACTGATATCAATGAGTATCGATTACAGAAAGCAAAAGAAAATGGAGCTGATGCTGTTTTTAATGCAGACGTAGATCTCCCAACCAAAATTAGAGAGATTAACAAATCTAGATTGGCAGATATTGTAATTGTATGCACTGGTGCAACCTCAGCAGCAAACCAAGCACTTAAATGCGCTGCCCCAGGCAGTAAAATTATTTTTTTTGCAGTTCCAGAACCGGGAGTTAATCTTGAAGTACCTATAAATACCTATTGGAGAAATGAAATAACAATTATGACCTCTTATGGAGCAGCACCCCAAGATCTTGATGAAGCTTATAACTGGATCCTTTCAAAGAGGATTCATATAGATGGATTAATAACACACCGCTTCCCTCTTAATGAGGTAAAGGAAGCATTTGCGGTGGTATGTGAGGCAAGTAATTCACTTAAAGTTATTCTCGAACCTAATAGATAGTTTAAGTTTAACATATTATTTTTCCAGCATACATAATTTTCTAGTTTAAAATAGCAGATTATTAAGTTCAAATTACAAAATAAATTAGCTTTGAAAAATTAATTTAATAATTTTAATCTAAACAAAAAAAGATTCATTTTAACATAACTTTTAAATTAGAACTATGAGTTCTGGAATTCAAAATTTTTTGCTTTTAAAATTTAAATTTCTTTTGAGATGCTTCCTTATTATCCAATATTCCCAAAATCTATAAATTTCAAATACCAGTCCTTTTAATTTCTTTTTGGGAAAAAATAAGTCCATTTTAAGTAATTCTTCGATAACCTCATTCTCAGATTTTTCTTTTAGATGAGGTAAGTTTTGAGCATTGTCTACTTTATCTTGATTAGTTTTAATCTTTCCTCTCATATACTCAAATGGATGAATATCTGGATTTTTAACAATATAAGAATGACTTGAGGTTAAAAATTTTGCTTTTTGGATAAAAATTTTCTCCGCTTTTTTGATATCTTCCTCATATTGCGAAATTGAGGCATCTCTAAAACCGTACCAAGGACCAAATCCTTCTATTTCGGGATTAGGTTTGTCAAAACCTAAACAACTAATATGAATTACTCTTTCATCAGGTAAAAAGAAACCAACATGAGCTTTAGAATGCCCGGAAAAGGAAATAGTATCAATCTTATAATTATTAAACTGCAATATATCTCCTGGGTTAAAGATTTTGACTTGGTCACATGGTTGATATCCATTTAAATTTGCAAATTTCTCAACGGTTTCATAATCCAATGCTTCATCAAAACCGAATCCCTTGTAAAAATTATTTAAATCCAACAAATATTTAGCTTCTGGATGAGGAGCATGTATAACTGCTCCAATCTCTTCCCAGGCATGCACATGGCATGTATGATCAAGATGTCCATGAGAACAAACATAATCTGATACAGGACCATAAATATCATTTAATTGATTAACGTAAATTTGTTCAATATTCAAATCAAGCGAGATTGTACTATTATTACGCCCTTTTTTCGGCAAAATAAGCAGGCCATCACAACAAGAGAAAAAAAAAGGTTGCTTCTTTTGATGTATAAGAAGAATATCTTCTGATACTTTCTTGATTTCAAGATTATTTATTTCTGGTAAAAACATTAATGATCTTAAATAAAAAATAATTATAGAAAATTAGAGCCCTACTGGACCATTTTGATAGATTTCAAATGCATCATCAACCGAAGCACCTTCATGTACTATTTCCCTAACTGCTTTTATCATACCTATTGGTTTATCTGATTGAAAAATATTCCTCCCCATATCTACTCCAACAGCTCCTTTATCAATTGCATTCTTTGCCATTTGTAGAGCGTCTTTTTCTGGGATTTTCTTTCCACCTGCGATTACTATAGGAACAGGACAAATACTTGTTACATTTTCAAAATTTTCGCAAAAATAAGTCTTTACAAATGTAGCTCCCATTTCTGCAGCCATTCTACTAGCCATACCCAAATATCTATCGTCTCTAACCATTTCTCTCCCTACCGCGGTAACTGCTAGAGTTGGAATACCATATTCTTGACCCCAATTCACAAGTTTTGATAAATTCATCAAACTTTGTTTCTCAAATTCACCTCCAACGAAAATTGAGCAAGTTATCGCCGAAACATTTAGTCTTATAGCATCTTCAATTGTTACATTTATTTCTTCATTTGATAATTCCTTAAGCATACTAGCTCCAGCTGATACTCTTAATACAATAGGGATATCAATATTCGGATCAACACAACTTCTTAGCATCCCACGTGTTAGCATCAATGCATCAGCATATTCAAATAATGGGTTTAAATCTCCAAAACACTTTAAGCTTCCCGGGATATTCCCAAAATAACCATGATCTACAGCCAACATCACGCAGTGTCCAGATTTTGGTTTTATAATGCGTGATAATCTATTTCGCATTCCATAATCCAACTTAATTCACTTTTTATGTTTATTTTTGATTTAATTTAACAT
Source organism: Promethearchaeia archaeon (assembly GCA_029856445.1). Lineage (GTDB taxonomy): Archaea > Asgardarchaeota > Lokiarchaeia > Sigyniarchaeales > SOKP01 > Loki-b32. The sequence continues at coordinate 3,921 of JAHQWY010000022.1, read as the reverse complement.
TGTAAAATAATTTAAGATCTTTATTTTACTTTTACTAAAATTTAGCGATTAAAAAATAAGAAATTTAAATGATACTCAAAAATTCTCCTACTCTACTTTTTATCTTTGAAGCGATTTCTTCTGAGATATTTCTTCGGATATACTCTTTAATTAAATTTAAGCGATAATTATTAATTGCTTTAATTTTCAAGTCTTTAGACAGTTGTTCTATTAATTCATCCTCGTAAATATCTTTTCTATCTTGAAGGATATAGGTGGTGTGATTAACTTCATTTATCAGTCTCCTTATATCTTGTTGGAGAAGAGTTAGTTGATCTTGCTCATCAATGATTTCTAAAGCTCGTTTTAAAATTCCTTCTTCAAACTTCATCTTTACATTCCAAGGAGTTTGAAAAATATGTTGTTGTGTGTCCATTATTAATGCCTTCTTATCCTTAATATTCAATTTATTTAAAGAAGGACTGTCAAGTAAGTAGATTGTTTTTTTCCCACGGCGACTCTCTGGTAAAATCATATCACCAATCATGTTAAGAAGTTCTTCATTATATTCGAAATTCTCATTTTTTATTATATAGGAAGTGTAATTAAATACTTTAGCATGGATTAAACTAAATATACCATAGATTCCAAATATTTGAATTAAATTTCGAAGGCTGATTCTTCTTTGAACTTCTCTATCAGTTTCAGTAGTAGCTAACGCCATCTGGATATCAATTTTTTCATAACCTCTAATAACTCCCTTTGTATCGACAAATACAATAAATTGGTGCTCTGGACACACAGCATTTACGGGAACTTGAATCTTCACAGTGCCAAACTTTTTTTGTGAAAAGATGGCTACTGGAATATTAATATTCTCTGTTTCTCCACAGAATGGACAAGATACTTCAAGAACCTTAAAGCTTTCACTCATAATACGATTTATTTATTATTTAGTACTACTAATAATAATACACTAAAACTAAATAAAAATTTTAATCCAAAAGTTATCTACTTTGAAACTTATGAAATAAATTTATGACCTTATTATAGGTACCCCCGATAAAGAACCTGTAAAGTTCCCCTTATATACAGCTGGCTTTCCATTTACAAAAACATACTCAACACCTTCAGAATATAACCTTGGATTCTCGTAAGTAGCTTTATCTATTATTTTATCAGAATCAAAAATTGTAATATCTGCATAAAGTCCTTTTCTTAATAGTCCACGATCCCTTAATCCTAGCTTTTGAGCGGGATAGGATGTCATTCTTCTAATTGCGTCTTCTAAAGTAAGTAATTTCTTTTCGCGAACATATTTACCTAAAACTTGTGTGAAACAGCCATTTGTGTATGGATTGGGAAAATAATTTGGATCATTTTCAGGAATGATTCTCCCATCCGAAGCAAACATCGTGAGTGGGTGGGTAATTGTTATTATATTCTCTTCTTCCGTCATGGAGAGATAAGTTCCATCAACAGAACCTTCTTGTTCAATCAAAACATCAATTACAACTTGTCTCGGATCGCAATCTTTCTCGATCGCATTCTGATATACTGTTTTCCCGTTATATTCTTTACTTCCAGGCGCATTTATGTAAACCTTCTTCCAATCCTCATTTTTGTTAATTTTTAAGAAGCTTTTTCCAATTAAGTCCATTTCCGTATAAATTCTATTCCTAAGAATTTCATCATTTTTGGATTGTTTAAGAGTTTTAACTGCACTTGGAATATCAATTTTATTATTTGCGAGATATATCCATGGAGGGATTAAAACGAATAAAAATGTAGCGTTTGAGGCATGAGGAAAAACATCAAAAGTAACGTCCAAATCATTCGTACGAGCTTTTTCCACGTGTTTATGTGCCTTTCTTATATCTCCTGGCCAAAATCCGAATGGTTTAAAGTGATTAATCTCGACGGGGATACCAGTTCTGGCGATTTCAATTGCTTCTTTTGTAGCTCTCACGAGTCCGCTAGCACCTCTAATATGAGTAGTATATATCCCATTATATCTTTTAACAACTTTACAGAGCTCAATAATCTCTTCTGTTTTGGCGAAGGATCCTGGGGGGTAATCCAATCCAGTAGACATACCAAAAGCACCAGCCTTCATTTCTTTTTCAAGGACGTCTTTCATTTCATCCAATTCAGGATCTGTTGGCGCTCTGTTTTCTAATCCTATCGAGTATATTCTTAACATCGAATGACCGATTAATGGGATTATATTTATCGGGATTCCTTTAGTTTTTAAAGCCTCCAAATAATCGCTTAATCTATAAAAATTGAACTCAGTCTCCCTCATAGAAAGCATTGATTTCAGTTGTTCAAATTCTATGTCATCTTTTATTCTATCTGGGTTTATTGGGGTTATTGAAAATCCACAATTCCCTACAACATGAGTAGTAACCCCTTGTGACAATACATTTTCACCACGACTGAGTAAAACAGTAACATCTGAATGTGTGTGAATATCAATAAAACCTGGTGTAATTACTAAACCTGAGGCATCAATGACATCATCCACATCTTTATTCATTATATTTTGAGAAATTTCCTTAATTTTTCCCTTATCAATTAAGATATTTCCTCTAAACCAAGGATTCCCAGCCCCATCAATAATTTTTCCATTTTTGATTAAAAATGATTTATTAGGTGTTTCATTTTTCTTCATAAAATCACTATTTCTATTTTTGATATGTATAAGATTCTTTTATGAAGTATATAAATCTTGTATTTTCTGTTTTTCAAGACTTTTCTCAAGTTTTATATATGTTAATGTTGAATAATAACTAAATTAACCCAATTGGAGAAAAAAATGATATATTCTGAACCTAAAGAAATAGGGAATGTTCTAATAAAAAATAGATTTGTGCGTTCTGCTACTTATAGAAGGATGGCCAAACAAGATGGAGATATTTCAAATGAGCTTCTGGAGATGTATAAAAAATTAGCTAAAGGAGGTGTCGGCTTAATAATAACTGGGTATACTTATGTGCAAAAAAGTGGTATTTCCTTTCCTGATCAAATAGGAGTAGATAGAGATAGTTTAATACCTAGTTTAAAAAAGATTTCGAAAACTATACATGAAAATGGTGATGCTTGTAAAGTCTTTCTCCAATTGGCTCATTGCGGTCGTCAATCTTTTTTTATCGACGAAATTATAGCTCCTTCTGCTGTCCTTGAACCATTTACAAATAGGATACCTAAAGAAATGACAATTGAGGAAATAATGGAAACAGTAGATGCGTTTGCTCAAGGTTCAAGGAGAGCAATGGAAGCAGGTTTTGATGGTGTCCAATTGCATTCTGCTCATGGATATCTCTTAAGTGAATTTTTATCTCCCCATACTAACAGAAGAACGGATAAATATGGTGGAAGTACAAACAATAGGATTAGAATTTTTGAAGAATTATATGAAAAAATTACAAAATTAGTTGGTAACAATTTCCCAATTTCAATAAAAATGAATGCTGACGATTTTTTAGAGGGAGGATTAAAATTAAATGAATCTCAAAAAATTGTTAAAATCCTTTCAAGAATCGGATATGCCTCGATAGAAGTAAGTGGAGGTATGTGGGAAGTACTTATGCGTAGTAAAAATGAACTTGGGTGGCAACCAGCTATGACACCAGAAAGCCGTATTAATATTAACTCTAAGGATATGGAAGCTTATCATAAGACATATGCCAAAGAATTTAAGAAGTTAGTTGATAAACCAATAATTTTAGTGGGTGGTATAAAATCTTTAGATGTTGTCGAAGAATTATTGACTCAAGGAATTACTGATTTTGTTTCATTTAGTAGACCTTTAATTTGTGAGCCAGATCTTCCGAATAAATGGTTAAAAGGAACTGGAAAAAATACTTGTAAATGTATCTCATGTAATGAATGCATTGGTACAGCATTGAACGGACCCGTTCATTGTACTCAAGAGAAATA
>JAHQWY010000224.1 GCA_029856445.1 Promethearchaeia archaeon | reverse complement strand
GTCATCAATAGTCATTTCTGGTCCTAATGGTTTATTAAGAACAATTTCGACTCCAGAGTTTTTAATCATGTTTACATCATAATCTAATACATAGTTAGGTAATCGAAATTGTGGAACTCCAAATCTCAGCATTCCTCCTGTCTGATCTGTCTTTTCGAAAATAGTAGGGGCATACCCCATTCTCTTCAGAAAATATCCTGCTGTTAAACCAGCTGGTCCGGATCCAATAATCGCAACCTTTTCTGCATTCTTTTTAGATGTACTCTTAGATTTAGACTCAATCTTTTTAGATTGTTCAATTTCCCATTCAGTAACAAATTTCTTTAATTCCCTAATTGCTACTGGATGATCATCTCCAATTAAAGTACACCCATGTTCACATTCATTTGTACAAATTCTTCCACATATGGAAGGTAACGGATTTTTTTCACGAATTAAATCCACTGCTTCTTGATATTTTCCCTGTCTTATTAAAGAAATATAACCTTGGGCATTTACTCCTGAAGGGCATCCATTACAACATGGTGAGCATACCAAACCCTTATCAGTTTCTTCAGTTCGCATATGAGAGTTACAAAATAAACCAATTTTAAGAATATCTCTATTCATATCTTCTTCAAGTTCAGCAGCACCTCGCATTTCACATGGTACACCAACAATTCCTACAGGTTCGAAAGTTTCTCCAACTAAATCTACTAATTTTTCTAAAACACCAGAACGACCATACACTACCCCTGCTTTTTGTGTAACTTGATCTGGATCTGAAACTATATCAGCTTGAGGTTTTTCTTCAATATCTTGGACCATCACGATTTCGGCAAGAGCTTCATTTTCTAATAGTTCTTTAGCTATTGTTGTGACTACTCCACCATTAGCCGCTTTTGCTAATATTTCAGGATTTTTGCTTCTCAATGAATAAATAGCTTTTGGTTGTTTTTGCTCAAATTTTTTCTGAATAACCTGTGGGCAACTTTGGTAACATTTACCACAATCTTGACCATCTCTTTCGAGAATACAATAGTCTTTTAATGTTGGACGTAAAATCCCCATTTCTATATGTTTACACGAACCAACACAAAGTCCACATCCTTGACATAATCCTGCATCAATAATTTCTTTTCTTAATAATTCAAAACTCATCTTTATCACTCTTTAATTTTAATTTCTTTAATTATACCTTCAGAATCTATACTGTATTCCACAGAACCGTTTTTATAAGTTCCCTCAACCACTTCAAAAATATGGCTTTTATAATCCTCAAAATCATCTTCATCCTTTATTTTTGATTTAAATCCACCAAAGAATACATTTGATAGATTCATATTTCCCGCAATTTGACGGATTTTTTCAGTGATTTCTTTATACTGTTCTGCGTCTTCTTTTTCAATTGCATCATGCAATTTTTCTTCTAAACGTAACAATTTTTCTCTATACTTCTTAGTTTGTTCACTGACTTCCATTTGGTTAGCTTTTTCATATGATTCAATTATTTTGAGTGTGAGTGAAATCGACTTATCGCCTCCTATAAGTCCTGTAATTAATGGTAATTCTTCAATTAATCTTCCAGTAAACAAATCTTCTAATAAACTACCTGAAGATGGAATTCTTCCTTTAGGTAATCCAGAAGTAGTCAATGTAAATCTGAAGAAATTTCCAAGGATATCTGGTAAACTTCTCGTCACGTCATCTTCTTCATCAGCTAATTTATCTGTTGCTCCTTTAACCGAGTGTTCTGTAGCAACTTCAATGTTTCCCATAAGTGTTCCAAACATACCAAGCATACGGATTCCCGACCTTCCAACCAATTGTTTGCATCCTCTACATGGTGTATTATAGTCAATACAGCGTTCTTTGCATTCTCGAGCAACAAATCCGCTACAAAGAAATCCTAAGTCGTTAAAACAAGTTTCTTCATCATCTAATTCAATTTGACGATTCACTGTATCTAAATATTCACAAGTAGCTCTACGTGTACATAAGTCACATAATTTTCTTGGTTTAGTTAACTCTAGATCCTTAATGACTGATTTCAGTTCATCAATTTCACCTAAACAACCTTCAATTTCAATTACATTATCGACCAAATTTTTCAATGGAGTTGTTTCATGTCCGTTTTGATTTGCTAATGCATAAATTCCACCACTAACAGGACAGCTACCATAAGCTATAACTTTCTTTGCCTTAGATCTTATCTTAATGAGCAAATCTATATCACTTGGGAGTACATATCCTGTTATAACCGCTGTTTCTATTTCTTCTTCTTTCCATGTTTTAGGATCTTTAATATATTCAACATCTAAATCTGAGCTTAATTTTAGTAATAATGATTCGTTAAAACATTTATTACAACCATTGAATTGAAACACTTTAACATCCATCTTTTATCGTCCCCTCCTCTTTAATTGCAATTGTTAACCTATCTACAATATCTTCAAAATCTCCTACTGCTGTTTCGCCTTCAGCAGCCCTTGATGTATATTGATTAACAAACTGATCACTATAACCTAATTCTTTAAACAATTTTTTCATCAGTTTAATTCTATGCATTGATAAAATGTTCCCATTAAAAAAATGGCACGCACCTAAACAGCATCCTACGCAAGCAACCGCATCAGCACCGTTATTTAATGCATCCATAATTTGGATAGGACCTACTTGACCGGTACATTGGACTCTTACAATTCTTATGGCAGGATCATAGCCCATTCGAGCTACACCTGCAGTGTTAGCAGAACCTTGACCACATTCATTACACATAAAAACGACTATATCTTGGATCTTTTCTCGAATAGTTTCATCTATTGCTTCACAATCACTCATTCGCACACAGCACCTCCGCCAGATACGGCGATTATTTCATCTAATAATTGATCATCACTAAAGTTAATTAATTGTATTGCCGCTGTGGGACAAACAGGCATACACATACCACAAGATTTACACGCAATCTCATTTACAGATGGTATCCCATTTTCATCAATATCTATTGCTGCTGGAGCACAAACAGTCTTACAAAGACCACACTTTACACATAAGTCGTAATCTATTGAAGGAACCAACATCTCTTTTTCAATATAACCTCTCACTAGAGGAGCAGCAGCTAACGCAGCAGCATTTCCAGCGTGAGCAACAGTTTCAGAAATGTCTTTAGGTCCTTGTATTGTACCTGCTAAGAAAATTCCTCCCTTACTACTTAGAGTAGGATTCATTTTTATATGAAATTCTTTTAAAAAGCCTTCTTGTGATCTTAAAACATGAAGCTTAGAACCAAGTGGTCCAATTCCTTCAGGAGGAACCATGGCAGCAGAAAGTACGACTAAATCTGCTTTCAATTGTAAAGGTGTTTGGCTTAAAGTATCTTCAACAATAACCCTTAATTCTCCTGAAATAGGATCTTTTATAATTTCTGAGGGTCTTCCTCGGATAAACCTCACTCCGATTTCTTGAGTAGATTTATATAATTCTTCAAAATTTAATCCTGGAGTTCTAATATCAATATAGCATATCGTCACATCAGTATCAGGATACATTTCTTTAATAATTCTAGCATTTTTTATGGCGAACTTACAGCATACTCCTGTACAATATTTATTTCCAACTTGATCGTTTCTACTCCCGACACATTGAATCATAACAACGCTTTTAGGGATTTTTCCATCTGATGGTCTGAGTACTTGACTATTAGTAAGTGAAGTTGGAGATAACATTCTCTCTAATTTTAATTGGGTTATTACATCTTCGTATCCTTCTTGACCATAATGATAAGGTTCAATTTCAGTAGGATCATATTCGTTAAATCCTGCAGCAACGATAATTGAGCCAACTTTCACAGTTTTTGTTTCAGTTTCCATAGAGAAATCAACTGCCTGAACAGGACAAATATTGATACAAGTATTACATTCAATACAGTTCTTCTTGTCTCTAACGTAAGTAGCTGGAATTGCTTGAGGATATGCTTTATATATAGCATTTCTCATTGACATACCTTTATCCCATTCACTTGGAACTTCTACAGGACAGTGTGCAGCACATTCTCCGCAAGAAGTACAATTGTCTTTAACATATCTAGGCTTAATTTCAATTTCAACCTCGAAATTACCTAATGAACCTTCAACACTTTTAATTTGAGCATTTGTGTACAGTTCTATTAATGGGTGATTCGCAACACCATTAGTAAGTGGTGAAATGGAACACTGTGGACATTCTAAAGTTGGAAATGTTTTATTTAATCGTGTCATATGACCTCCTATTGAAGATTCTCTTTCTACTAGAAACACTGGGATTCCTAATTCTGCCAAATCGTAGGCAGATCTCAACCCAGCTATCCCCGCACCTATAACTAATGCCGCTTTTGTAGTCGGGATTCTTCTTGTTTCAACATCTTCTAACTTTCTTGATCTATTTACCCCAGCTTTAACTAATCTCATAGCTTTTTGAGTTGCCTTTTCTTTTTCTTTTTGATGAACCCAACTATCGTATTCTCTCACATTAACCTGCTGATGACGATGTTTGTTCAATCCAACTTCTTCAATTGCTTTAGCAAATGTTTTACCATGCTGGTTTTTAGAGCATGAAGCAACTACAGTTCTATTGACTCCAAGTTCTTCTATAGAATCTTTAACCATCTGAACCCCTGGTTTACTACACATAAACATATAATGCTCAGCCTTTACCACGTTTGGTAATGTTGAAGCATATTCTGCAACTTTAGCAACGTCCACAGTTCCTGCTATGTTGTGTCCACAGTGACACACGAATACTCCTATTCGTGGTTCCTCGCTTTCTTCAGTGTCGACCTTTTCCCCTAAATGTTCGGTTTCTTTAACTTCTTCTTTTACAGTCAAGTTAAATTACCTCCTCCTCTTTTTCCAATTCTTCTCCCCCAAATATATACTCTCTACCCATCAATTGATATTGAAGACCAATAAACTCTTGATCCATACCCATACAATAAGCAGTAAGCTGGGAAAGATGAATAACTGGATAATCATAATTACAACTTTTATTCTTATTTAGATAATCCTGACCTGTCTCATATTGTAGATGACAGAATGGACAAATGTCAAGAATGATATCAGGTTTGACCTCATCGATATTTTTCATTTTTTCTCCAAAAATAGTCATACTTGCCGTTCCATCATAAGCCTTTACTCCACCACCAGCACCACAGCACGTTAATTGCTCTTTGAACCTCACTGATTCAACCCCTAATGCTTCTACAAATTCTTCTATAATACTAGGTCCTTCAGAGCTTTCAATCTCTCTAATTCTGGTTGGTTTTAAGAAATGACACCCATAATGAATTGCAGCTCGAATATTCACTTTTCTCACGATGACATCTTCAATTCCCCAGGGGCCGACTTCATATCCTAAGACTTCCGCTACATGACGTACATCAATGGTTCCCTTAAATTCATAATCTCCGATTTCTTTCAATCTTTCGTTAACCATGTTTCTGTGTTCTTCATTTGATTTTAGATGTTTATTAACCTCTTGGAGTGTTCCAAAACAACCATTACATACAGTTAAAATATCAGCATCCATTTGTTCTGCAATACATAAATTTCTTGCCGCAGCAACCATCCAATCAATTTTATTAAAAGATCGAAATACTCCTGGAGCTGGACAGCAAGTGGCTCTCTCCATATCTAATAGTTCATAACCTAATTTTTCCATAACAAATTTTGTAGATTTTTCAATTGCAGGATATCGATTTGGCATCAGACATCCTAAAAAGAAAGCAAATGTATTTTCTTTAACCATTATTTATGCCTCCTCCTTTTCTTTTTTTTCATCCTTAACAGGAGGTAAATCAAACATTTTTTCTTCAATATTTTTTAAATCTTTATCATCTCCCTCCTGCTTGAATCTAAACGCAGTAGGAGGTAATTCTTCTAATCCTAATTCGACTCTTCTTTTTCTTACCTCATCATTTATAGGGACAGCATGTCCGAAATTCTTTAAATAACCTACAACTGCTCTATGATTAGGAGAAATATTTCCTCTTTTAGTCGCATAATTCCGTAACTCCATAATTACATCTGTAGGTCTTACATCACGCGGACATCGTTCATAACATTGATAACATGTTGTACAGAGCCAAATATCTGGATCTTCTAATACTGATAAATCTCCCAAGACCACTTTTCTAATAATAGAACGTGTCTTTAAGGCAGTCCATCTTCCACTTTCACAACTTGCCGTACAAGTTCCACATTGGATACACTGCCAAATGTTAGATTTTCTCTCAATATTTTTAAAA
>JAHQWY010000021.1 GCA_029856445.1 Promethearchaeia archaeon | reverse complement strand
TAATCAGCTTGAGAATCACGCATAGTTAAACCAGGAGAAAATAAAACAAAATCCGCTCCTGATTTATTAGATTGTCTAATAATATCTTCCAAGTTTTCAATATCATCTGTTAAGAATGGGATTATCGGTATTAAATAGGTACCTACTTGAATATTTGAGGCTTCGCTTTTGATTGATTTTATTGCTCCTAACCTATCTGATGGAGGTGATGAAAAAGGTTCTAAAAATCTAGCGAGTTCCTCGTTTGTAGTAGTTATCGAAAATCCGGTTGTACACCATGTATCATCTGCAATTTTTTTTAAAATATCAATATCTCGAGTTATTAAATTTGATTTAGTTGCAATATTTATTGGAAATTTATGTTTAGCAATAACCTGTAGAACTTTTCTTGTATTCTCAATCTTTCGTTCAATCGGTTGGTACGCGTCATTTACTCCTCCTGGAGCAATTACGTCAGGTAATAGCGTGCGAGCTCTTTTTATCCTTAGATCTAATTTTTTATCAAAATTAGTCTTAACTATTACTTCATTTTCAAAATCATTTAGGTAATATCGCTGGCTTCGTGCATCACAGTAAATACAAGCATGAGCACATCCTGAATATGTATTTAGAGTATAACGTGCCCAAAACCATGAATCAGGATACTTTAATTTATTTATGACAGACTTGAATTCTTTATATCTATATATAACCATCGTAATGAGTAATAATTCTGTATCCTCATAATAAAATCAAAAATTTAAGATTATTGAAATAGAAACATCATCTATTTAACCTTTCCAATAGGAAAAAACGCCAGTTAAGTAAAAAAGTGATCTAATATGGAAATGGAAAAAAAATTTAGCTGGCGCTTTTTCAAATAAAACATACAAGTTTGTAAATATATTTTTTTGGTTTTTAAAAATTAAGTTTTAGTAAGAAAATCGATTTCCTTTCCTTAAAATTAAATTAACCATGCGCCCGCCGGGAATTGAATTCCCGAACTCCCTCGAAATGTTTGGAGTTTCCCGGGTCCCAGAATTGGAAGTCCTGGATGATAGCCACTACACAACGAGCGCTTAGTACTTTTTTAAATGAATTTAGTAATAAATTAAGTGGTTTATATCTTTTAACTTTTCTCTTCTTTACAAATTTAGATTATTTTATGGAATATTTCGTATAAATTGATGACCTTACTTACAACCACCCATGCGTCCAATGAATACTCAGATATCGAAATTAAGTTTTCAGATAAATTCAAAAGCTCATCTGAAAAAGTATTTTTCTGAAAGCCACCAATAATAGCTATAGTATTTTTAGTTATGTCTTCATGGAAGAGAGCGCTATGATTATTTACTAATTTCCCCTTACTTGAGAATAGCAGTATTTGTGGTTTTTTAACTATTTTGATAAGATTTTGTATATCTCCATTGAATAGTGAAATTAACTGTTTATCATTCAATTTAACACTATTATCAATCAATAATTTCGCCATTAATCCTTTAAACCGATTATAATTTCTCGCTATCCTTATTTCTGGATTAAATTCATAAATCTTATTATTGATAGTATGCATATATAGTCTCAAATTGCCTGATTTACATAAAGGTGAGCCTAAAGCGTTAAGTAGACATAAATGAGTGATATCAGGTCGACCTCTCTTATTTAAATTTTTTAAATTTTTCATCGCACTATGATGTAGAGCATTATCTAATAATTGCGACGATAGACTTTGAGAATTTAAATTTTTTCTTATAGCAGAATGATTTCTTATTTCTTTCGGTATTAATTCTATACCGCATTCTACTATAATTATAATTAAAGGCATAATTTTCTTTAGTATATTAATTTACTTTAGGAACTTCTTTTTTAGGATTTAAAGTCTTAATAAAATATCTGGTTGTTTTAGTGCATTCAAAACATGTCAAGGAAACATGAGAGCCCTTTCCCTTATGGGAGTGCATTCTAACTCTATAATTTAAGCCAGGATATAAAAATTTTTTGCATTTTTTACATATTCTTTTTTGCCATTCATAAGGTATCTTAATTTTTGCTCTCTGGGCATATCGCCTAGCCAAGTAAGTATATCTGTTTGCTAGTGATTTATTCTCAGGAAATATTTCATGAGCTCTTTGAAATAAGTAGATTATCCTACTTTTCGCAATATTTTTTATAACTAGTTTATAATTTCTGTTTCTCTTTGCCATCTAAATTCTTTATAATTTTAAGTTAATTAGCTTTATCAATAGGTTCTAAAGAAAGAATAAAAGTTTTACCTCTTAGGTCTAATAAATAAGAATTTGTCAGTTTTGAAGTTTCAAGAGCAATATTTTTTATATTTGATTGGGATGCGAATGTCTTCAATGTCTTGATTTTAATAACCTTATATCTTTTTAATAATTTGGAGACATGCTGTATAAACTCCTTAGTTATTCCACGCTTTCCCAATATACAATGCGGTTGTGTTAATAACGCCTTTTTAAATTCTTTTTGGTAATCCATCGTCCCAGAACTCAAAAAATACAAAAATTTTTAATTTATTCTAGCTTTAAAAACGTATTATATATTAAAAATCATCCATATTTTCATAAAAGACCGAAAAAAAAAGGTACGATTTTTGCATGTCCGTCTATGTCGTTCAACCAGAAAAACTGATTCAAGTAATTGCGGAAAAGTTAAAGGAATTTCCCGAAATTTCACCTCCTAAAGGTTCAGAATTTTGGAAAACTGCATTTTTTAAAGAATTAGCCCCTATTGACCAAGAAAATTTCTGGTATATCCGTTGTGCCTCCCTACTTAGAAAAGTGAAGAAATTTGGACCTATTGGAGTTAATAAACTTCGAAAATTTTATGGAGGAAGAAATAGGAAAGCTAAAGGTTTAAATCATTCTGCCAGAGGAAGTGGAAAAATAATAAGAGTGGCACTACAGCAACTTGAAAATGCAAATTTAATTAAAATGAATGAAAAACAAGGAAGAATTCTTTCTTCTGAAGGAACTAGTTTATTAGAACGAACGGCATCAGGGATTTTAAGAAGTAAAGATTAATAATAAACATGTAATTTTTAGGGGTTTAGAGTGAGCAACGACGAAGAATTAAATAATATAAGAAGAAGAAAGTTGGAAGAATTAAGACAACAAGCAGCTCAACAACAAATTGCGGAAGCTCAACAAAAGGAATTTGAAGAAAAAAAATATTTAATAATGAGAAAGATACTAAGTGTAGAAGGAAGACAAAGACTAGAAAATATACGAATTGTCAAACCACAGTATGCTGAACAAATAGAAATGCAATTAATCCAATTGTTTCAAAGTGGGCAATTGAGAGGAGCAACACCACTGCCCGATAAAGCATTTAAAAAACTCCTAGAACAATTATCAACATTAGGAAGAAAGAAAGAGTTCAAAATCAAAAAATAATTATAATGAAAGGCAATTAAAATGGCTCGTAATAAAGATTTACCTTCGAAATTGCGTAGAGCGAATAGAATGAAAAAAAGTAAGTCAGTACCAAATTGGGTAATTCAAAGAACTGGAGGAAAGGTTAGAACTAGCCCATATTCCAGAAGAACATGGAGAAATACAAGATTAAAACGAGATTAAATATATAAGTTTAACAAAAATTAATCTGAAAGAAAATGGCAAAAAAAGAGAAAGAAATTAATTTAGACGATTTAGAGGAAGAACTGGTAGATACGGAAGAAGATGTTGAAGAAGAGATTGAAGAGATTGAAGAATTCAGTTTAGATGAAATTTCTGAAGAGGAAGAAATAAGTGAAATTTTTGAAGAAGAAGTTGGAATTTTAGAAGAAGCTGAGGAAGAAGAAATCCCTAAAGAAGAAATTATTGATGAGAGAATTTATGTTATCCCTCTTGCGAAAGCAAGAAACGGACCTAGAAACAAATGGGCTAAGAAGTCTATTCGTTATTTAAGAGAATTCATGAACCGCCACTTCAAACCTGAATCATTAATAATTTCTCAAGAAGTAAATGAACGAATATGGGAAAGAGGAATTCAGAAACCACCGAGGAAGTTAAAGGTTAGGGTTACGAAGAATATAGATGGTCTATGTGTTGTTTATTTAGCATAATAATATAACTAATCAATTCCAACTATTAATTTCTGCTTTTGTTATAAATAACTAGAATATATATTGATTTATCGAAGAATCGAATGGCAATTTTAAGATCTCAAGTTTTTGGACATAGTTTAATTGGAGTGTATCTCGCAGCGAATAATTCATACATACTTTATCCTCCTACATTACTAAAACCATTATTTAAAAAATATAGAAACATCTTTACAGAACCGTTTTTTCCCCTTACAATCAATAATTCTAATTTATTGGGCGTGTATACTGCTTCTAATAAATATGGAATAATCATTCCCTATATTATAAAAGATGAGGAATTAGAGAAATTAGAAGAATTTCTAAAAGAGAAATCCAAATCTTCTCAGGTTTGTGTTTTAAAGTCAATAGATAATGCTTTTGGAAATTTAATTCTCTGTAATGATAAAGGCGCTATTATCAGTTCATTTTTAAAAGATTATAGAGAGGAAATTGAAAATACTTTAAATGTTGAGACCGTTGTTTATGAATTTGCTAATAATTATCTTCCTGGTTCAATTTCATTAGCTAATAATAAAGGTTGTGTTGTACATCCTCTCTCTACCGATGAACAAATTGATTATATAACTTCTATCTTAAAAGTTGATGAGGTAGATGTATCAACAGTTAACCGTGGTGTACCATATCTAAGTTCAGGAGCAATTGTAAATGATAAAAGTGGAATTTTTGGAAATGATTGCACAGGTCCAGAATTAATACGAATTACGTCTGTATTACAATTGTAGAGAAATTCTATGTATATATAAAAAGCAAAATTTAATATTTTCCTAAATATTATCCTTTTTAAAAGCTTTGATTCAATGGATCTAAATAACAATGTCAGAGATTAAAATTTATAGAATCATTGGTAATTACAATAAAAATCACAAGAAATATTTATTCCGTAAAGAGGTTCGTGCTTTGAAAAAGGAAGATGCTCTTGAAAAAGTATTAAGCCAAATTACATCTATAGGAATTTACAGACGTCAAATTAATATTCAAGAAGTCAAAGAAATAACTTTTGAGGAATCACAAGATTATCTTATTAGGGAATTATCAGAATAATTAATAATCAAAATGGATTTGATAAAATTTGGAATCTTCTCAAGATTATCAAGAACAAATGCAAATATTTAGAATATTAAGAGAACAACAAGAAATGTATAGAGGTCAATTGGAAATACTTAATGTATCTCGAGCAAATATTATGAATACAAAGATTACTCTTGAAAACATAAAAGAAGGAGTTGCAGAAAATGATGAAATTTTAATACCTATTGGAGGTATGGCAAATGTCAAAGCTTCTATTAAGGATCCTGAAAAAGTATTATTAGCAATTACTCAAGATGTTATAATTGAAAAAGATCTGGATGGAGCAATTGAACTTCTTGAAAAACGAATTGAACAGCATGATAAAGAAATCCAAATAATAAGAACACAATTACAAAATATAGATATAAATCTACAAAAAACCACTCAACTTATTCAAAGGAGTTATCTCCAACAATAGATAGATTATATGCAATTTAATTAAATATTTTTAAATAATGCTAATTTTTGTGAAAAAATAGATGCTTGAAAAGCTAAAAAACGTATTTTCTACTTTTGTTAAAAAAACTTTAACAGAAAAAAAGATAGATGAAGCTTTAAATGATTTAAGGATACTCCTTATCAGTAATGATGTTGCAGTAGATACTGCTGATGAAATCTGTACTAACATAATTGAATCATCTAAGGGTCAGCAAATTACTCGATTAGTATCAACTAAAAAGACACTATTTGACACTTTAAAAGAAGTTGTTATTGAAATATTAACTCCTGAAAAGGAAATTGATATTATTAAAGAGATTAAGGCTAAAAATTCGTTAGGTTTACCTTTTGTATTTGTTTTTCTTGGAATTAATGGAACAGGAAAAACTACTACAATTGCTAAAGTGGCTAATTTTCTGAAAAAGAATAATATAACATCTGTAGCAGCTGCTTCAGATACTTTTCGAGCTGGAGCTATTGAACAACTAACTAAGCACATGAACAATGTTGGAATTAAAGTTATCAAACATAGATATAAATCTGACCCTGCTTCGGTAGCTTATGATGCAATAGAGCATGCTAAGGCTAAGGGGATTGATGTAGTTTTAATAGATACGTCTGGAAGGCAAACCACGAACCGAAACTTAATGATGGAGATGCAGAAAGTTGTACGAGTAACGAAGCCAGATCTAATTGTATTTGTGGGTGATAGTCTTGCAGGAAATGATGTTTTGCACCAAGCAAGGGAATTTGACAGTCAGGTCGGGATTGATGCCAATATTTTAACTAAACTTGATGCTGATGCGAAAGGTGGTGCTGCATTATCCATTTCATTTGAAACTAAAAAGCCAATTCTGTTCGTTGGAGTAGGTCAATCCTATGAAGATCTTAAACCATTTATTAAAGAAGAATTTGTGTCTAGTATCCTTGATATTAGTTAATTCATCAATTAAAGAGTAAATTGAAATTATTTTTTATAGATAAATTAAAATAACTTATTTAATTTGATTTAATGTGTCAAGTTACCCAAAATATGAGAAGTATTCAAAACTAGATCAGAAAAAAAAACCTGGACTTTATGAAAGATTGTCACTTTTCTTTCAAAATTCGAAAAGGATCCTAAAAGTAGCTAATAAGCCAAATCGAAAGGATTATTTTCTAGTTTTTAAAATTTGTGGGATAGGTATTTTACTTTTAGGAGCTCTATCATTTATTATACAGCTTATCTTCAATGTTACTTTACCTATCACTGGTTAAATCTTACATAAAATAGATTCTATATATAAAAGATATCAATATTATTAGGTATAGATAGATCTTCTTCTTTGTTTTTGCATGCAATAAATTTGATTTTCATATTAATAGAAAGTGAAAGAAGTCTTTTTGTCAAAATTCCATCAATTATTAAATATTGAGTATCTTTAAAGTTCCTTATCTTTTCGAAAATTTCACCAACAGGCATCTCAAATAACTTTTCAAGACTCTTACTAAAACCAATACTATAACCTGTTTGTATAGTATTAATTGACTCTATAATAGTTGATTCATCTTTTATTTTTAATTTTTTCAAAAATTTCCGAAGCGCACCATCCTTATTATCATAAATATTATCTTCTATAGAACTTTTCTTCGCATCTTTTAACTGTTTTGCTGGTCGTTTGTTTTGTAGTGCTTTAATCATTTGTTTTCTAGTGAGTTCTTCAACCTCATACCCATCAGGCGCTCTAGCAACATAATCTAATTTTAATAATTGCATTAGTTCATTTAAAATAATAGTCCCACCACGATCCCCATCAAGGAAACAATTGACAGTTTTCTTCTCTTTTGCTAGATTAATAACAGATTTAGGTACTTGAGTTCCTTGGACAGCAATTGTATTTTTGATACCAATTCGTAATAAATTTAAAACATCAGCTCGTCCTTCTACAATGATAAGTTCTGGATTACTATCTACTTCTGGACCTGCTGGAAGATTATCGGGACCCCAAACTACGATTTCTCCAAGTTTGATATCTTTGTCTATTTTTTCTTCAATTTCACTTTGTTCTAAGGATTTTTCATCCCATTTTTTTAGAAGTTCAGCAGCTCGTTCAATAATTTTCTTACGTTTTGTTTCACGAACATCTCGAATTTCAATTAGAGAGATTTTAGCCTCACATGGACCAACCCGAGATACAGTTTCTACAGTCGCCGCCAATAGTGCAGTCTCCTTTCTTGTTAAAGAGGACGGAATTTTAATAATACCTTCTGATATTCCCTCTTTAGAAATATTTTCTACTTCAATCCGTCCAATTCGTCCAGATTTTTGGAGATCTCTTAAATCTAGATCTAAAAGAAGACCTTCAGTTTAGCCGATTTGCCGATACGGCACTAAACTATTATCATTGGCCGAAAATGGCGCCGACTATATCGCTTTTTTCTACAACACCTTTAATTGTAAATTTAACTTCTATAATATATTTAGTTGTAAACTCATTTTGATTTGTAATCTTGATCACTTCCTTTCCTTTTGATTAGTTCTTTTAATGATTTTTTTGCTTTATTCCAAATTTATTATTTTTTATGAGAATTAAATTATAACTTGGATAATTTTGATTTATTTAACAGAATTTTATTTTGAATTTGAACTTAAAATCATCTTGATTTTGATGATTATAATTTATTTAGTCAGATAATTAATTTATTTTTTGCTAATTTTTGGAATTTTTAATTAGTTTTTTATAACATATTTATTTCTGTATTATAAATTGAGAAAAAGTTAGAGATAATTATAAATGGAAAAAATTATTGTGTTAGGTGGAAAAGGGGGTGTGGGTAAGAGTACTATAAGTGCAGCTACAGCTATAGTTTTATCAGATCTCCTTCCAGATAAAAAAATATTACTAATATCTTTTGATATGGCGCATAATCTTACGGATTTATTTAATTCTGAAATTGGAAATAAATTAACGCCTTTATCGAAAAATCTTTGGGCAATTGAACCTGATCCTGATGAATATGCCGAGAGATACACAAAAAATTTGATAACTAAGATGAAAGCTCTGATGAAAGAAATGCCAATTGTAGGCTTAATTCCCCAGTTAGAAAAGTTTATGGACAACACATTTACAGCAGATTCTATCCCTCTCGCACTTAAAAATGCCATGTTTTTCCAAGAAATTTTGGATGCTGAAGGAGGAGAATCTAGGCAATTTGATATTATTGTTGCTGATTTTCCTCCTACTGGAAATATGGTAGCATTGTTTGAAATTCCTGAGGATCAAGTTAAAGTGGTTCTGAAATATTCACTGAATTTTTATAATTCTATCAAAGAGGCAGTTAGAAAATTTTCTAAAATGTTTAGAAAATTAATTAAACCATTTGATGATTATAAAAAAAGAAGAGAATTAGGGAAAGAAATTTTTCAAATGCTAGTAGATCTTGAAAATCGTGGTGAGAGAATCACAGAATTAATCCATAAAGTAGGGTCTTTAAGACTTGTTTCTATCGCCGAAAAGCCAAGTTTTGAAGAGATTAAAAGAGCCAGAGACTTAACTAAGAAATATATTAAACTCGATGGAGTCCATATCAATATGATAACACCCCAATCTAAAAAATGTGATTTTTGTAATAACACTCGTTCAATTCAACTTAAATATGTTGAAGAAATAAGAAAAGAATTTAATAATTTAAAGATATGGGTCTCAAACAGGCTTGAGAAGGAACCTTTTGGTCTAATTGGTCTTAGAAAATTAGCTCAAGAAGTTTATGGAGAAAAAATTAACCCTGATGATATTCTGAACCCTCAAATTTATTAGTAGGAATACTTATCGCCATAGATGAGGCTGTTGAGGGTGTAGACTACACGCTTATTGAGATCTATGGTGCAAAAGCATCATGAGTGTATGAATTTTATATTCAGTTGGTCACAAGACCAAGTTTGTAATATTTTTTTTATTTTATTTGTAGGAAATTAAAAAAAATGAAATAAAAATAGTTTTTATGTTCCTTCTTCGTAACCATGGATATAATTGTATTGCTCTTCAGTTAGTTTATCAATCTCAACGCCCATTGATTGAAGTTTTAAAAATCCGACACTATCATCAATATCAGTAGGAACATCTATTATTCCAGGTTTCAAGGAATCCTTATTTTTGACAATATATTCGGACATTAAAGATTGAAGACCAAATGACATGTCCATAACTTCAGCAGGGTGTCCCTCAGAAAGCACTAAATTAGCCAATCTACCTTTAGCAAGCAGATAGACCTTCTTACCATTAGGCATTAATAATTCTTCTACATCGGATCGAATTGGTTTAATCTCTTTGGCAAATTCATATAATTCCTTGGTGGGAATTTCAATGTCAAAATGTCCAAGATTACCAAGTATGATTCCATCCTTCAATTTGTCAAACATTTCTTTAGTCGGTTGGATTACGTGTTTACATCCAGTAGCGGTTAATATAATGTCGGCGTAAGGTAATGTCCTCTCAATAGGCATCACATTAAATCCTGCGAATTTTGCTTGTAACGCCTTGATTGGATCAACTTCAGTCACGGTTACATTAGCACCTAAACCTCTTGCTCTAAGCGCCATTCCGGAAGAACAATGACCATATCCAGCAATGACAACATTTTTCCCAGCAAATAAAACATGCATACCATAAATAGCTGCAACAATACCTTGACCAGTTCCCAGTTCATTGTCAAACTGATTTTTGCATCTTGCATCATTTACGGGAAAAAGAGGTACTTTCAGATTTCCAGCAGCATCCATAGCTTTAAATCGCTTCACTCCAGTTGTGGTTTCCTCTTGACAGCCAAAAATTATCCCCTCTGTAATTAACTCGGGGAAATCCTTATGAGCAGTTACAATCATATCTGCACCATCGTCTATCAAAATATTAGGTTTAGCTTTTAGACATTCACGAATACACCAGTAAAACTCCTCATCTGTGTTACCATGCCAAGCAAAAACATTGACGTCTTCTTTCACTAAAGCTGCTGCTACATCGTCTTGAGTTGATAGTGGATTACTTCCACATAACCAAACATCGGCTCCTCCTGCTTTTAAGGTACGGGCAAGATTAGCTGTTTCTTTAGTTACATGTAAGCATCCTGCAATGGTAATTCCTTCTAATGGTTTTTCTTTTCGAAATCTTTCGCGTATCACTTTTGCAGTAATTGGCATTTTACTTTCTGCAATGTATAGTGCTTCTTTTCCTTTCTCTGCTCGACTTTCATCTGCTACTCTATATTTTGTCATTTAATTTCACTTTTCCTTTTATAAACTAATAATTTTAATTAATTAATAAAATTATTTTTGGTTAAATGCAAAAATCTATTAATAATAATTAACATTTAATTAATAACTATTAAGAAATTTGCAAAATTGTTATAATATGAATGATATTAACGATCAGGTAGAATCCCAGCGATTTATTAAAAATTTAAGTGGAAAAACCAAATTTATCGTTTCAAGAAATTCACGCAACATCGGTCTTTCTAGACAAACATATCAAAACAAACTTGATTATATGCGAGATCAAAAAATAATTACAAATTTTACAATAAACATCAATCCAAATATTCGTCCAAATAACTTGAAGTATGTGATGATTGAAATTAAAACCAATCCAAAGGAACCAGAATTAGTCAAGAAATTGCTTGAAATCCCCCAGTTAAGAATGCTAGATGGCATTATTGGAGATTTTTCACTATTTGCCTTATTTATCTTTAAATCTCCTGATGAATATTATCAAACTTTAAATACAATTGATAAGATAATGGCTAAATCCTATTTTAAGAAATATCAAATTATTGAAACAATAAAGGTGTTTAAAACAAATGGGATTAGTATAATTGAGTCAGAAATTCCAATTGATATTGACGAAATTGATTATAAAATTCTGAATATATTAAGAGATGCTCAAGGAATTAAACCAATATCTACATATGAGATAAGTAAAATCTTTAAAGAACAACTTGAAATAGAAATTTCACAATCAACTATTCATAACAGAATTAAGAAACTTGAAAAAGAAGGTGCGATTTTGAATTATGTTGTAAATTTTAGTCCAAAAAAAATAGGTTTTGAAGGAAAATATCTACTTCGAATTAAGCCAAAGGATCCTTCAAAATATAATGAACTAGCTCTTAGATTGGATAAGAATAGGAATATTACCGATTTATTTCGAATTGGTGAACAATATGGACTATTTGCTATAGTTAGAGTAGAAAATATTGAAGACTATGCTGATTTTATAAGGGATCTATATGTTTCGGAGGAAATAGAAGATACTTACACGAATTTTGTGCTAGATGAATTAATACCTTATACAAATTTCATCATTTTATAGAGAAATAGAGATAATAGCATATTATTTTTATTAGTACTAAATTAATTTTTACTAAATTCTTAATAAATTTGGAGAATTAGAGAACTTAAAGAGAATAAATTTTGTTCTATAAATTAATCCTTCTTATTGGAAAGAATGAGTATTTTTTTTGATCTGATAGAAACTAGAATTGGTTTTTCAAGAATAGGACGAATGAATTTATCTAAAGAAAAGAAACTCTTTATAAGAACGCCTAATGTTATCATTCCAATTAAAAATGTTCTCATGAAGCAATTTAATTTTATACAGGAATTTGAAGACCATGACTTATTTATCATTTCTAAAGAGATTTTTTTGAAAATAGGTTTCCTTAGAGAAAAGTTTAAAGATACTGGATTCATATTTTCGCACCTAGGCACTTTAGAGAAATTTGAAAGTATTCTACAAAAAAATTTGGAGATTTTCTCGAAAGATAATGTCTTATCAATTATTCCTTTCAATATCCCCTCCACTGCTATTGATAAGGATTTTGCAGACAGAGAAATTAAAAATTACCTTAATGATGCAGTTAAAATATTGGAAAACCATCCAGATATAAACTTTGGTTTGTCATTAAGACTTTTTGGTTATTCGGAATTAATAGATATGTATTTTTCAGTAATCGAACAAAATAAAAATATAAAAATCCTAAATCTTATTGGTATTTTTGATAATTTTAGCAATTTCAGAAATATAATTGACATAATTGTAAAACTAAAAAATAATATAGACAATAATCTTGTTATAATGGCATCTGGTAGGATTCTTCCTAAATTCTACCCTATTCTGGTTTATTTAGGAGTAGATATAATTGATTCTACATATTTATTATATTTATCAGCAGAAAACTTCTATGATACCATAGAATTTTTACTCCCTATCTATAAAGTTAGATATTTACCATGTTCTTGTACTGCTTGTAAAGGAAATTTAAAAAATTTATATGAAGAAAAATATTCATCAGAAAAAATAGACTTACTTTGCATACATAATTTAATTTCAGCGAATAATTATATGAGGAAAATAAAGCAATATCTTCAATATGAGGATTTTCGTATTTTTGTTGAAAAGTCATCATTCGATGATACGAGTATTATTTCTCTATTAAAAATTTTAGATACAAAATATTTTGATCTTATTAGATTCGAGACTCCAATTACTCAAAAATACAAAAATATTAAATGTTTAGGTCCATCCTCATATAACCGTCCTGATTTTAGAGAATTTAGGGAGAGAACTATTGAAAACTTTGAACCAGAAGAATGGACTACTTTAATCATTTTACTTCCTTGCTCTGCGAAAAAACCTTATTCTAGTTCTAAATCACATAAATTGTTTTACAATGCGATTAGAAAATTTCCAGAATTTCCCAATTTTCAAGAAATAATTATAACTTCTCCTCTTGGAGCAATTCCTAGACAGTTAGAAAACATGTATCCTGTGAATTCATATGATATCTCTGTTACTGGTAATTGGGATAATGAAGAAATACATATTACTTCCGAAATGCTAATAAAACTATTGAAAAAATTTAATGAATCAATCCCTATTATTTGTCATCTTGAAGGAGAGTATTTGAAAATTATCAATAGGACCGAATCCAAATTACATAATCCCTTTTTTTTCTCAGATATTAATGGAAAATCTACTTCAAAAGAAGCTCTTGAGTCATTAGAAAAATTGATACAACAGCATAAAAATGACTTTAAACCAGAGAAAACTCTATCAAAAGGTAATTACCTATTAAAAACTTGGATAAGAAAATTTATAAAAATACTAGATTATCAATATGGGATTGGATCGGGAAAGAAAGTAATTACAGATGAGTCAATTGTAATAAAAACTAAAACTAATTCTCAAATTGATTTAATAGATTCAAATAAAAAACAAATATTAGGAACTTTTAAAACCAGTACAGGTCAGATAGGTCTAACCTTAGCTGGTGTGAAACGTTTGATTCAAAAACCATTTTCTATAGACTCAAATATTATAGTCTTTGATGGACAAAAAATCCAAGGAACTAATTTATTTCGAACTGGCATTTTAGATTATAGTACAAACTTAATCCCTAGTAATCATGTTATCATCCTTAATAAAGAAAAGACAAATATAATAGGAATTGGAAAATTAATCGTTGGGACAAATTTTATGAGAAATTCTAAAACTGGAAGAATAGTTGAAATCTATGAAAAAGAATAGCATTTATGTTGAACCAGATTTGCAACTTTCAGAGAAAATTAGGTCTCTTAGACAAAAGGCACTAAAAAGAAGGAAAACTCTAAATAAATTACAATTAGAACGCCCAGTTAGTTTTTGGATAAAAAATGATAGACTTGTCGACGAAATAGGAAAGGAATTCACCATTATCCTACGAACAAAAGGTTGCAGTTGGTCGCTAAGCGATTCTGGTGGATGTAGCATGTGTGGATATATACAAGATGCGACGGGGGAAGATATTAATCAAGACCTTATTATAAAACAATTTGATTATGCATTTAACAACAAAATTAAAGAAATTATAGATGATGATAATAATTATATTATAAAAATATTTAATTCTGGAAGTTTCTTCGATGATAATGAAATAAATGATAAGGTTAGAATGTATATTTATGAAAAAATTGCAAACATTGATAATATTAAGGAGTTTGTAATAGAAAGTCGATTAGAATATATAAATCTTGAAAAACTAAAAGGATTAAAAAAAAATCTTAATAAAAAATATATTGAGATTGCTATAGGGCTCGAAACTATAAATGATTATATCAGGAATTATTATATTAATAAAGGAATGTTATTCAATGATTTTGAAAATGTATTGAACATGTGTAAAGAAAATGAAATTGGTGTGAAAGTATATTTGTTATTAAAACCACCATTTCTCAATGAACAAGGAGCTATTGATGATTGTATTAACTCTATTACTAATTTAATAAAATTAAATGTAAACACAATATCAGTTAATCCAGTAAACATTCAAAAAGGAACCTTGGTAGAATATCTATATCTACAAAACAGATACAGACCTCCTTGGTACTATTCACTCTTTAAAGTTTTAAAAAAGTCTGTCAGTCAAAAGGATTTAAAAAATGTTCGTATAGTATCAGATCCCACTGGAGCAGGAACTAAAAGAGGTATTCATAACTGCTTAAATAGAGAATGTGAGAATACTGCTAAAAAAACTCTTAGGAATTTCGTACTTTCTCAAGATTTAACTCTTTTAGATCAATTAGAATTTGAATGTGAGTGTAAGAGAAAATACTCATTTGAAAAACACTTTTATTGAAAACAAAAAATCAATCTTATTTGAATTTTTATTAATATAATAAAACAAATGAATTTATGAATAGCTTAATTGTCATTTTTGTATGAAAAACCATTATGTTTAAATATTACCAACCATCTTTTACTTTAATTTTCAACCCCGGAGTAAGGGAATCTCGTGAAAAAAAACTGGGTTAAATTAAATCTATTCTATATTGGAAAATCTAAAAAACATCAAATTTTTCGAGCAAAACAGTGGAATAGTAGCTTAGAAAGAATACTTAAACAACCAGTTTATAATGAAAAATATGAAAAATTGGGTCATATTAAGGATATATTTGGTCCTATTAATGTACCTTTCATTTCAATCAAAACCTTACCTAACCAACTAATTGACCACAATGTAAAGGTTTATACTAAGCTAACCTAGTTCTCAAAGATTTGTAACAACCAAATAATATTAAACTAAAGGTGTAATTTATTTCAAGTTGGAGAGAATTAAATCAAGAATCCGATGAGAAAATCGGTATACATGCTGATCTGTGTTCGGAGTGTGGAAACACAATATTCTTTGATGAAAATAGAGGTTTATTAGTATGTGAAGAATGTGGTTTAGTACATTCAGAGAAACATATAGATAGGGGTCCCGAATGGAGAGCTTTTGATGCAGACCAAAAAAAGAAAAGAACTAGAACTGGAGCGCCTATGACATATATGATACATGATAAAGGTCTTAGTACTATGATAGACTGGAAAAATAGAGATATATTTGGTAAGGAAATCCCTGCTAAATTAAGAGGTCAAATTTATAGACTCCGAAAATGGCAAAGTCGGATTCGAGTGTCTGATGCTACGGAGAGAAATCTTACATTTGCACTAACAGAGCTTGATAGAATGGCTTCAAACTTAGAGCTTCAAAAGAACTTAAGAGAGTGCGCAGCTAAAGTCTACCGTGATGCTGTTGAGGCACACCTTATTCGTGGTAGAAGCATTGAAGGGGTAGCTGCTGCTAGCTTATACGCTGCATGTAGAATGTTTAAAGTACCACGTACATTAAATGAAATTGCTGAAATAGCTCGTGTTGATAAAAAAGAGATCAGTAGATCGTTCCGATTTATTTCAAATGAACTTGAATTAAATTTAAATCCAACCAAGCCGATCGATTTTCTTCCTAGATTCATATCAGAGTTAGAACTAACAACTAAGTGCCAAAAAACAGCTAAAGCGATTATTAGGATGGCAGAAAGACGAGGATTAACTTCGGGCAGGGGCCCTACTGGAGTCTGTGCAGCTGCTATTTATGCTTCAAGTATTTTATCAAATGAACGTAGAACTCAAAGAAGTATTGCTCGAGTTAGTTGTGTAACCGAAGTTACCGTTCGAAATCGTTTTAGTGAACTTGTAGAAAATCTTAATCTTGGTATTTCTTTAAAAAAGAATCATAAATAAAGAGTAATTCAAAATATTTGCAATTAGAACGATTCTTATTTAAATTTGTAAATTCTTTAATTTATGTCTACATTATTATTAATCTTTAATTGTAATCGTAATATCTTCATAATATAACATTTAATGTTATATAATCTTCATAATTATCCTATCGATTTGATACAAATGGTAGGTTAGGTGTTATAAAATTGGGTAATATACTAAATCAAGATGAAATTAATTACTTTTTATATCGAGTGGAAAAAAATTTCCCTAATTTTGTAGCAGGAATTATTACAGATCAACATGGGTTTCCTATTGGTTCAAAAATTTCTAAAAAATTATGGGTTCTGGAGAATACTTTAGCATTATCTGCAATTACAAAAAAAAATGACTTTATAGAAGATTCAAAATTGATTCAGATAAAACGTGACTTAGATAAGAATAGAAACTACAAGCTATTAGTTTTACTCGAGAAATCAAGAGATTATAAGAGTCGTTTAAAACCGCTGAAAAATTTAATCAAATCACAGGAGCTTTTCTAGGATTTAAAAATAAAAGCAGTTAAGATTTACCATTTTTCATTGCAAACAGTAGAAAAACAAACAGGGTACTTAAATTTTTATACAATTAATTTCTTCTAATACTAAAATAGGAATGAGCTAAAAATATAAAGTTGCGTTTAAATAACTATTTTTATAATTTAAAAACGACGATTGACAAAGATATATTGTTTATAGGTTGACTAATGCTTGAGTTATTCTGAAGATGAGATTAAATTGAAGAGAATGTTAAGTGCTATTATAAATAGTACTCCTGGGTTAAAGTATGCCATATTAACTGATGATACTGGAATAACTATTATGAGTCAATCAAAATTTACTTTTTCTGAGAATGAAAGTGTTTCGGTAGAGAAGATTGGTGCAATAGGAGGAGCAGTTTTCATTGCTGGCGAAGAACAGGGTCATATTTTAGGATATGGAAATATTACTTTGCAGATTACAGAATATTTCGAAGGAATGATATTTTCAATGAAAGTTGGTAAAGGTGTATTGTGCATAAGCACTGATAAGAGAGTTCAAATTGGATTTATCATTGCTACAATGAAAAAGTGGGCCCCAAAAATCACTATGGTTCTAAATCGATATTTACAAGAAGACCAAGGAGAAATGAATAAAGAGATTAAAGAGTTATTTGGATCAGACACTATCGGGTTATTATAATCCCCCAGTCTTATAATTTATGGTGAGTTGTTATTCACTTAGTTTTAACGTACTTTAACCAGATTTTAGGTCCAAGTGTGTTATTATCTTACCCCGATGAAATATTGGAGGAAGATCTTATAAATAAATTAAAAAAGTTTTTCGACTTAGAAATTGATGAAACTTTCTTTGAAATCGTCCTGATTACAAAGAATAAGAAAATCATTAATTTCCATTTCGAAATTCCATCTGAATGGGCGCGTGGTAAAAAAGAAGATGCTATGCTCTCCCTAATAATAAAGAAGGAATACGAAAGCAGCCAATTTTACGCTTTTCTTGTAGATTCCTCCTATAAAATCCTCAAAACTGAAAAGGTATATAAGGCTTTTTATAAAGATGATGAGTTTCATGATAATGACATCGAGATTGATATGACGTATGAAATAATACGGAAAATTCTCTTTAACTGTGTATCAAGTCTAATAGTGCGAATTGAGGATAAAATTAAAGGAATAGATAAGAAACAACCGTTTCCTTTCTAATCATAACGAAAATCTTTTTAATCTTTTTTTACTTTTATAATAATGGGAGAACAATGATGGAATAAACTGCGTTTTCGAGGACTCATACGACAAAAAGATGAATATGCAGTGCAAAGTGACGCGAAAATTCGGAGTTAATTAATCAGTTATAATCCTGTAAAAATGGGCTCTTAGTCTAGCAAAGGTGGATACCGAAGCGATGAAGCTTGAGTCAGTACACAGGAGACATGATTATGTTCCCACTAACGCATAGAGATTATTGCCTAGCACGAGAGAACATATTTGATTTTAAAGGTTTTTCCTTAAAATGAGAATATAGTGTTAGTGTTTTTAGGCTAAATCTATGCCAAATTCTATCTATTCTAAAATTACTTTTCTTTTTTAAGTGATGAGAGAATCTCATCATATGAACCTAGTAGTCTTTTAACATTTACATTATTTAATCCTTCATGAGGTGTGCCATCAAAGATGATTTTGCCATCATGTAAAATCAATATTTTATCAGCCCAATTTTCCACGAAGAACAAGTTATGTGTAGTAAAGAAAATTGTAATATGATTTTCTTTTCTTAATTTCTCTATAATTTTTAAATGATTATGAATTGATTTGAAGTCAAGATTAGCAAAAGGTTCATCTAAAATTAGCAAATTAGGTTTCATTACTAAAACTCCTGCTAAAGCAGCTCTCTTTTTTTGACCCCACGATAGGTTAAATGGCGAATAATTTCTGAATTCCTCTAAATCAACTGCTTTCAAGGCCCAGTTAACTCTTTCTTCTACTATATCATCACTAAGTTTTAAATTTCTTGCTCCAAAGCTGATATCTTCTTCAATAGTTGGAGCAAAAAGTTGATCATCTGGATTTTGAAATAAAAAACCAACTGATTGTCTAATTTCCCATAGATCTCGTTTATTTCTTGTTACTTTTTTCTCAAAAATCTTAATTGAACCAGAATGTGGATTTAATAATCCTACTAACAGTCTTAATAAAGTTGTTTTACCTGAACCATTATTTCCTGTTAAGGCATAAATTGAGTTTTTTTCAATTTTAAACGAGAGATCGTTAATTTCGAACCCATTTTCATAACTAAAATTTAAATGTTCAACTTCTACGGCAAAAATAAAGTAATTACACCTTGATATATTGATTGCAAATCTACAATAAAAATCATACAGATTATAAGTACAGTAAAGATAGAAAAAAAAATTAAATCAACCATAGAAAATTTTTTAGGAGCAAATGTTATTTTACCAGTAAATCCTCGCATTTTCAAGCTTTCATAAAGTTTTTCACTTCTCTCCATATTTATCACGATACTCTTTGCCATAACATAAGCATGATTTTTTAATTTCTGACGATACGTTGTGATATTTTTACCACGCATCTCTTGTGCTTCTAGTATCTTCATATTTGATTTTGCTAAAATTGGGATATAATGCAACATAATTATTAATGATCCTACAAAAACAGAAGGGATTTTTAACTTTGTTAAAGCTTCTATGAATTCAGAATAAGTTAAAGTAGAAAAAAATGACATAAATACAAACAATGCCCCAGTTACTCTTAGAAATATTAGAGATGCTAACAGTAATCCTTCCTTATATATAGTAATTTTAACTCCGATATTGCATTGATAAAAAACAATATCTCCCACATAAAAAGGAATGAATATAGTTAGTACAAAAACGAATGGAATTACTAATTTTAATCTCGATAGGATCTCAATTATATTTAATCTAAATATTAAATCACTTATGAAAATAATAAAGAGAATAGACCCTATTAAATAAATATCATCTATAATGATAAAAGGAATTACACAAATAAATGGTAAGATTAAACGAGTTAGAGGGTGACATTTTTTTAAATAAATTTTTTCATTTTCAAGTCTAAAAGGTAAATTTATCTTCAAAATTTAATCAACTTAAGAAAAAATCTAAACTGTTTAATCCATCTTTTTCATATTTAATTTAAAAAAAGTAATATTTATAATATTTCATACTTTTTTATAATATAGTAACATTTTAAGATATCATTACAAAAAAAATTAACCTTTATGATTTAAAAATGCATATACCAGACGGTTTATTAAATCCGGCAATAATTGTTTTATTTTGGGTTATAGTTATAGTAGTTATGATTCTTGGATATTTTAAAACAGGGAAAATCTTTGAAAAAGAAGATTCTGAAAAAATAATTCCCTATATTGGGGTATTGGCTGCAGTTATATTTGCATTTCAATTTGTGAACTATCCTGTTCCTGGAGGGACATCCGGTCATTTAATTGGAGGAACGCTTGTTGCTGTTATATTAGGGCCATGGGCTTCCATTATAATTCTCTTTTTGGTTTTGGTTGTCCAAAGTTTATTTGGAGATGGAGGAATTCTCGCCTTGGGAGCAAATGCCTTTAATATGGGAATAATTGGTGGAATGGTTGGATTTTATATTGTTGTGTTCATAGTAAAACTCTTAAATAATACATCTTTAGAAAAAGAAGTAAAAGTACCTATTGCAACAGCAATTGGTGCCTATATTTCTATTATATTAGCTGCCTTCATATGCGGTATTGAATTAGGAGTTTCAGAAGCAGTTCCGTTAGCAGTCGCGATTCCTGCAATGGTTTATTGGCACCTATTGATTGGAATTGGTGAAGCAATAATATCTGCTTTAATTATCTCCTATATTTATAGAGTAAAACCAAGTATCATTACAACAGAATCAATAATGATGAATAAAATCATATCTGTTAAAATTGCTGACTATAAAAGACCTATTACCTCGATATTAATTGTTTCTGGAATATTGCTCTTGGTGATAGCAGTTGGATTTACTATCGGTATATTGTCTGATGCTCCAGATGGATTAGAACGTGTATTGATCGATCAAAATGGTGAATCATGGTTAGATAATTTA
>JAHQWY010000223.1 GCA_029856445.1 Promethearchaeia archaeon | reverse complement strand
TGTTTAAAAATTAATTTTATATTTTAAATTGACAATTTTTAAAAATTACATTCAATATAATATCTCGTATGACTTCAATTTGGGATATGAAAGCTGATATTGTTCAAAACGGGGATAATCTAAGAGATGTATCTCCTTTACATGACAAAACTTATGTGGATGAGAACGGTTTCACCCATTATGTATTTAGCAAACTTTTATTTAATAATCCATGGTATAAAGTACCAGATGATGACTTAGAATTGTTTAAGGGTTTTTTAGATGGAGGATCACGAGCATATCCTTCTGATGGAAGTATTCCATGTGATATAGTGGCGGGTGAAGCAAGAAAGATACTCAATAGAATAGTAGATATTTCTAATCAGCCAGATAATATCTATTATAATGATGCATGTGAATCTCTTAAAGGTGGTAAATTTAATTTAATCCGTGGCACTTTAAAATTATATTTAGGAAAATATACTTCAAGAGATTGGAGGAGAAAGAGATTCACGGATGACATTGATTTCTGGGTTTTCAAAGTACATTTATTAGATCATGTTTTGAGGGAAATGGGTTGGATAAAAAATAAGGAAACAGGAGAATTTGAAAAAAGTGTGGAATGGATTAATCCTGATACAGGAGAGACCAGACATGAGGCTCTTTGCGCTGCAAATAATCTAAATCAATTGCTAGATTTCGGTGCCGGAAGTTACCTTGAAGGAACCAAGTTAAAAGAAATCTTTAATAAGAAGCTGAAGAGAGGTCATGATGTTGATCTAAGTGATATAATTAATGTAGCTTTGTACAATGATGGTTCAATTAATAGAAATAAAGAGGAATGGAATAATGTTTGGGAATCATTTGAAGCAGCAACCAACACTAGAAACTCCAGAATTACTTCAAATATTATCAGTTTATGTCGATATTCATTAGGTATTGCAGATCATTTAGAAAGGACTAGTAATGCTATAGAAAGATATCATGATAAGATCTTAGATAAAAATGAATATCCTGACGAAATATTAAAAAGGATCTGTAGAACATCAATCCATTGGATGGATTATCTCGAAAAGAATGGCCCAGATGCAACCAGAAATATGTTACATGAATTTTTAATCGAACAAAAAGATGAAAAGCTTAATCATGTGAAAAATTTAAGGTCATTTGTCGAAAAAATCCTCAAATTACTTAATTCTAAATATGAATATTTAAAAGTTAAATTTGAAATTGAAAATTAATCGTATACAATAACTAATTCTTCAGTTATAGGCTCTATTTCTCTTGAGAAACGACGTTTAGTAGCATTATGAAGTAACCAAAATCCTGTCATTGATATCATGCATAAAATCCCCGCCAAATACCATACCCAATTTGGTCCAAGATGTTCTATAACTAATCCTGCAACTATAACTCCAAAAAGATTTGGTATTGCCCATTGGAAACCAAATACTGCCATATATCGTCCACGCTTATCTTCAGGAGCGAAAGATGCAGCAGCTGCTTGAGAAACGGGAGTTACAATCATTTCTCCTATTGTGATAATTACCATTGCGATAAAGAACAGGTATACCGCTGAAATGAAACCGTATAGACCGAAGCCAATCATGTAGAAAAATGTGCCAAGTGCCATCATCTTCATCGGGGCATACTTTGAAATCCTCTTGGTTATCCAGAATTGAAATAACACTACCATGAGTGCATTCATGCTTAATAAATAACCATAATTCTGTGCTGAGAACCCATGAACATCTCGTAAAAATACTGACAGTGTGCTATTCATTTGTATATATACTAATACCGTTATTGCAGACACTATGAGGAACAACACGTATACCCAGTCCTTTAACACTTCTTTATATCCAATAAGGGTTTTCATTACCGTTTCCTCTGGCTCTCCATCCTGTTTTTGAGGTTTTGTCTCCGGAATAACGAAATATACAATAAAAGCGGTGATTATACTGCTTATAGCATCCGCAATAAATAAAAGTATAAATGCTCGAGTTGCTAAGAAACCACCAAGAAGAGGGCCGATAGTCGCTGAAAGATTGGACGCAACCCGTAGAATCCCATATCCTTCTGCCTGTTTTTCCTTTGGTAATAAATCTGCTACCATTGCTTCTCGTGCAGGTCTTCCAAAGTTGCCAATTAGACCTAAAAATCCAGCGATTATATAAAAAACATTAAGATTATCGACTAATCCCATCGAGATGTTTCCTATCCCACTTGCGACCAAACCAATTAAAACCATCATACGACGACCATATTTATCGGCTAGAGCACCACCAATCATACCACCAAATATATTTCCTGCTGAAAAGATCGAAAATAGAATTCCTACTTGAGTCATCCCTACATCAAAATGCTCGGTAATATACAGCGCATAAAAGGGATATAATAAGTAGATTCCTAGCATATCGATAAAAGTGGTTAGTGTCAGTACTTTAAATGCATTAGGGTATTCCTTATATGCAAAACTTATTTTTTTGAGCATGTGGTAATCATCTGTAAATGAGATTGTATATAATTCGTATAAAACGATAAAATATCCCATAATGGTGTTGAAAATTATGTATAGTAATGAATTTTGGATATTTATAGATGAAAAAGTTGAACTTCTATTGAAGTATGAACTTATTTTAATGGACCTAATTGTTAATTTGGTCAGGAAAAATCTTCGTGAAAGATGCGTTTCACGATCATAATTAGGCTATTTTTCTTCTAAAATTGTTATAAATTGCTTAATTAATAATAGGGAAAAAATATTGCAATCTCTTTTTTGATTGAAGGAATAGCAAGTTCAAGTAGTTCTTCTTTTATAGGTTTTTCTTTTTTTAAGAAACGGTCTTTGGTTATCGTATGAACAAGAAATTGTTTAGAATCAATTACAGGGGTGCATTATATTCATGTTAATCTAATTGGGAAGAATATTTTAATGAGCTTATTCCTTCAAGATAGATATGCAGAATTCTCTATTGAACAGATAAAAAAATTCTTTAATAATACAAATATGAATTATACACCACATAGTCAAATTATTTCAATCAAACACATCCAACTAGCCTTGCAAACAATTAAAGACTATGTATTGCTTTAAAAAATTGTTATAGATATTTTATTTAACTAATACCTAGGTTTTAGTTAATATAAAAAAATTTGATTTTATTCGTTTGGATGTTTGAAAAATGTGTCAATTTTCTATTGTTTATAAAATATCTTAAGAGTTTTTCTTGAATTAAACACTGAAGCGATAATTCCCATTAGGAGTTCCTATTTAATAGTCTTAAAATTTGAGCCTTCTAAATCAAAAGAGGTCTAGTAATCCTAACTAATATCGATTAATGAGTTACTTTAATATTAAATATTCAAATTGATATATATTAGTTTAAAGTTGTTTATTTAAATCAAAATTTATCTGGTATAAGATGATGGCTATTAATAAGACTTATATGAAACCAAAAAGGAGGATCATATCGCTGGGAATTTTATTATTCATTATAATATTTCCCTTAATTTTTAATCCATATTTATTTGATTACTTCAATATGGGAAATACTAATATTGAAAATCAGATAAAAAATGGGGTTAAAAATAAGAGTCCTCTTTCTTCTTCATCTCATCCTATTAGTGCGGATGATTTTAACTATTATAAATATATTACCATTGATCATACGAAGGTGTCTGGAACAGTCAATCTCTTTGACTTTCCAGTAATGATCTCTATTCTTGATTCAGATCTACATGACAATACTCAACCTGATGGGGATGATATTGCTTTTGCGAGCGATTTTCAATGGTTAGATCACGAGATTGAATATTTCAACCAGACTTATAATACAACACATGCCTATTTAATAACCTGGGTTCGAATCCCTGTTCTTTCAGCAACTAATGATACTATAATTCGGATGTATTATGGAAATTCTTTCATAGAATCCCGGGAGAATCCTTCAGGTGTGTGGAATAATAATTATAAGGGAGTTTGGCATTTAAACGAACTGAGTGGCGGAACAGGTAAGATAATAGATTCAAGTTTTAATGAAAATCATGGAACCGATTATGGAAGCCCTTTATTTGATTCTCAAGGGCAAATAGATGGTTCCATCGATCTTGAGGGAAACATCGAGGATGATTACATAGAATTACCTGATTCTGCATCTCTCACAGATATCACTGAAGGAGATTACTATACTTATGAAGCTTGGGTCAATCCTGATCAGGTACCTCCAGGAGTTCCTCTCGATCATAACAATCGCAGATTTGGGATTATGATCAAAAAGGATCCACACCAAGGACTCTATTATGAGCATGATCAATACTTCGCAATAGAGCACTGGTTAGATGTTAGCGGAGTACCAACTGTAAAGAGTGTTTCAAGTGGAACATATGCTCCAGGAAGCTATTATCATCTAGTAGGTGTTGTAAGTAATGTCGATGGTTTTCTTAAATTATACGTGAATGGAAATCTTGAAGCAGAAACTACATGGACAGGTGGAACGACTCCGTGGGATTATGGAACCAAACCATTGAGATTTGGGATCGCAAATCCGGGAGCGTCAATCTATCGGTGGCCATTCGATGGAAAAATAGATGAAATTCGCATTTCTGATACCAATCGCTCAGCTGATTGGATTGCGACCGAGTACAGCAATCAATTTAACCCTAACAATTTTTATTCAGTGGGAAGTGCTAAACAAGTATATATTCCTACAATTTTTGATTTTGAATATTTCAAGGAAATAATTATTGATCACACAAAAGTCTCTGGAACAAGTAATCTTATCGATTTTCCAATTCTTATTTCTTTTTTTGATTCTGATTTACATGATAAAGTACAGCCAAATGGAAATGATATTGCCTTTAATAATGGTACATCATGGTTATTCCATGAAATAGAGCTTTTTAATCAAACCTATAACTCTACTCATGCTCAATTAATCGCCTGGGTTAGAATTCCAACTCTTTCACCTTTGGAAGATACTGTTATCAGAATGTATTTTGGAAATTCAACCATGAATCGTCAAGAAAATCCTAATGGCGTATGGGATTCAAATTTTCTTGGAATCTGGCATCTTAAAGAATCGGGAACAGGAGCTTTGAATGAATATTTTGATAGTAGCCATTATGGCAATCATGGTCAAGGTGGAGAAGGGAATTCTTCCTATATTCCTACTCAAGCGACTGGTAAGATTGGTAATGCACAGGACTTCAATAATCTCGATGGATATTACGATCTGATTGATTGTGGTAATAATTCCCTCTGGGATATTGATGGGTATGGAATAACATTGCAGGCTTGGATTCAACATGATATTACTCCCAATTACCATGTATATGGGATCATGAATCATAAAGGATGGTATGATGGATATAGTATGTTTATTAACTATGGAGGAGGCATGGGAATTAAGCCAGTTTTTTGTTTAACGGGTGAAACCCATCAGTTAGTAGGAGCTAATGATGTTACCGCTGGAACTTGGCACCATATTGTCGCCACCTATAATGGATCCATAATGAAAATTTTCGTAGATGGGGTTCAGGATCCTAATGTGTTAGTAAAGACAAATGCTATTGAACCCTCATCATCTGAAAAGGATTTCTGGATAGGACATGGTGATCAACCAAAAGATAAAATTTGGAGTGCTGAATGGGAGGGACAAATCGATGAAGTTCGAATATCTAATATTGGACGATCAAGTGATTGGATACTTACAGAATATAACAATCAAAATAATCCAAATCAATTTTATACTATCACAAATTCCACACAAGTTTTAGATGAAAAACCTTCTAATAGTGATTTTTTCAATTATTTTAAAATGATTCAAATAGATCATCGTAGAGTTTCAGGGGAGGGTAGTCATACTAATTTTCCATTACTTATCTCGATTTTTGATGAAGATTTGCGTTATGATACTCAAACTGATGGAGATGATATTGCTTTTTCCTTAGGTACAACATGGTTGGATCATGAAATAGAATTATTCAATCAGAATTATAATGGAACACACGCACAGTTGATGGTTTGGGTTCGGATTCCTGAACTTTCATGTTCTTTAGATACATTCATTCGAATGTATTATGGAAATTCTACCATGATATCTCGACAAAATCCAACAGGGCTGTGGAGTTCTTCCTATAAAGGAGTATGGCATCTTGGAGAATCAAGTGGTGTGACTATTGATTCTACTTCTTATAATGAAAATGGTATAGCTACTGGAACAGTGATACGCCCGTCTAGTGGTCAAATTGGTAATGCATACAATTATGGGACTGATGGTACTTTCAATGTAGGAGACCCTGCTGA
>JAHQWY010000020.1 GCA_029856445.1 Promethearchaeia archaeon | reverse complement strand
ATATTATGTACTATAAAAATAATTATATAACATGATATACTAAAAATCAGATAAAATACAATGAAAAGCTCAACAGAATTCTCTAATTTTGATGTATTTGCCATTGTTAAAGAATTGGATGCGATCCTAAGAGATGGTTCAATTTCAAATGTTTATGAGGTTCAAGACCTATTAATTTTAAAAATAAATACAAATTTTGGAAAAAAAAATCTTATTATTAAAAGAGATTCACGGATTAACATAACAGAATATGATTATCCTATTCCTGCATTCCCTAATCAATATATCAGAACCTTAAGAAAATTTTTAAAAAATAGACAAGTATTAGGTGTTTCTCAATACAAACTTGATAGAATTATTATAATAGAATTAACTAATAGAGGGGAAGGAACCTGGAAATTTGTGATCGAACTATTTAATAAGGGAAATTTCTTGCTAGTTGATCATAATAATATTATTATCATTGCAAAAAAATACCGTAAATTTAAGGATCGCACTATTCTTGCAAAGAAAGAGTACAATTTCCCTAGTTCTCAGCAAAAGGATTTCTTTTTGATTAATAGACAGGATTTTATGGCTCTATTTTTATCATCCGATAATGAAATTGTAAGAGATATATCAAGAAAATTGAAGTTGTCTGGTTTATATAGTGAAGAATTATGCAAAAGAGCAAAGATCAATAAGAAAGAACTTGGTAAAAATCTAAGTGAAGATGATATTAACAAATTATATGAATCATTCAAAGGGATAAGAAATCAGCTTCTATTTGGCTCGATAGATGCTCATATTATAGTGGATCAAACAGGTAATGAAATCAATGTTTTACCATTTGAAATAGAGATTTTTAAAGAATATGAAAGGGTAAAGTATCCTAGTTTTAATTCAGCCGTTGATGATTTTTACTCAAAAATTGATTATGAATCCATTAAAACTCCCAAAGATCAAAAAATAAAGGATCAGATCAAGGCTCAAAAGAAGATATTAGAAAATCAGCAAGAGTATCTTGAGGAGCTCAAAATGAAAAAAGAAAAGTACTATAAAATAGGAGATTTCTTGTATGCTAATTTCATTAATTTTGAAAAGCTATTATCAGTAATATTGGATGCGAGAAAAAAAGGTTACTCATGGAATGAAATAAATACTAAATTACAACAAGCCAAGTTAGAAGGATTAGATGGAGCGGAGTTTTTTGAAAAAATTTTGCCAAATATGAATCAGTTTTTAATTAAAATCAATGGAAATGAAGTTTATATAGATTTAAGAAAAAGTTTTGGAGAAAACGCAAATTTAATTTATTCAAAAGGGAAAAAAGCTGAAAAGAAACTACAAGGTACAGTTAAAGCAATTACAGACACCAAAAAAAAAATTGAAAATTTAACACTTGAAAAGGGTTCAATAGAAATGGGAATTGATTTCTTAATCAGAAAACCAAAGAAAAAGTGGTATGAAAAGTTTAGATGGTTTAACTCATCTGACGGATTTTTAATAATTGGTGGGAGAGATGCTACATCAAATGAAATAATTTTTAAAAAATATTTGAATTCTAATGATTTAATATTCCATACAAACTTTCCTGGTTCACCTTTAGTTGTGATTAAAAATCCAAATAATCAAGTAATTACACTTGAAGCTATTAATGAAGCCGCAACATTTGTTGCGAGTTATTCACGAGCTTGGAAGGAGGGTTGGGGTGTAGTAGATGTGTTTTATGTAGAACCAACCCAGATAACAAAAACTCCTCCTTCAGGAGAATATCTGCAAAAGGGTTCTTTCATTATTTCAGGGAAAAAGAATCTTATAAAAAATGTAAAAACGGAATTAACGATTGGATTAAAATTTATTGAATTAGATGATAGATCAAATGAAGACAGACAAATTTTATTTCCTAAAATTATTTGCGGCCCTGAAATAGCAATAAAAAACCAAACAGATCATTTTATAACAATAATACCTTCTAAATCAAGTAGTCTAACTACTGGGAAATTAGCTAAAGAAATAAAGGCATATTTTCTTAGAAATGTTGATAAAAAGCTAAAGAAATGGGTAGAATTATTATCTATTGATGATATTCTTTTAGTTCTTCCTAGTGGATCGTCCACTATAAAATCGGATGCTTAAAGGTGCTTTTGCCATTCTAATATTTTTCGAATATTTCTATAATTATCAAATAGTATACCATTCACACCGGAACTAATCAATGATTTAATTTTATTTAAAGGATTTTCATAATTAAGAAAATCCCAAGATAAAGATTTAATCCTACTCTTTTGACAGGTTTCAATGAATTCTTTTGAAATTAAACTTGATTTTAAACTTATTATATCAATTTTGTATTTTTCTCTTTTATCCTTACTTAAATTTAAAAAATTTGTTAAGGATAATCCTTGTCCATTGGTAATATTATAACAAATTTTGTTCTGAGGAAAGTTCTTTTTAAATTCTAATAGATCCGCTAAATATTTTCCACTAATAATACTGTCTGCTAATAAATCATTATACATAATTATTTCAACAATTTCATCGAGTAAATTTGTTTCTTTTAATTCTATCATAAACTTAGTTTTTCCTTTTAATTCATTAAAGATATCTGTTAATAATGGAATTGGAGATAAGTTAATATTTGTTCTGAAATTTGAAATTTCTTTATATGTAAGATTTCTTACTGATCCTGAGCCATTGGTTGTCCTATCCAGTGTAGCATCATGTATTACAATAAGTCTATTATCTTTCGTTTTGCGTACATCAAATTCAATATAATTTGCTCCATATTCTACTGCCTTTTTGAAAGATAATATTGTATTTTCATCAAAAGAAGACCTAGTTCCTCTATGTC
Organism: Promethearchaeia archaeon; assembly: GCA_029856445.1. Taxonomy (GTDB): domain Archaea; phylum Asgardarchaeota; class Lokiarchaeia; order Sigyniarchaeales; family SOKP01; genus Loki-b32. The sequence goes on along the minus strand of JAHQWY010000020.1, from coordinate 18,514 downwards.
CAACATACATAAAGTTTTGTGTCATTATTTCTTAAGCTGTTATAATTCTTGGACTAGGTATAAATAAATAATTATTACGAATAGCCCAATAAAAGTAAAAGCAAAAACCCATAGATTTAATAAAGCTTGACCTAAAGACAGAACAATAAGTAATAATAATTCTTTCCAACCTATGGGTTTACCAGTTAATTCTTTATAATTCCCAACACTTATCATCATAAATAGAAAAAATAAGAGAATTGTAGATACTTTTATCAATACATCTAAAATACCAAATAATATATTACTATTAGAAAAAACAGAAAAAATCCCTATTTCAACAAGTACATTGAAAAAAAGTGAATTAACAAAAAATATTATACTAAGTACGCAGGAAATTATTACTGTTCTGTAGGCAAATTTATCATCAGATCTTCTTTTGATCTTTAATTTTTGCTCTTTTATCTGATCCTTCGGAATTTTTGACATATTAACTTCTTAGTCTTTCTATTTTTTCTTTTAATTTGATAATATTATAAATATAGAAACCAAAGAGAATTCCAATTATGGCAAATATTATTATTGAAAAAATGATGAAGATTAGCTCTGTGAGTATTATCTCATTTTTAACTGGAGGATTAATATTAATTATAATTATTTCACTTTTCAAAATACCTTCGGGATATAGAGGTTTATCACCATATGTAATGTTAAATGCATAGCTGTTCTCATAATCCAAAATAGCGGTCTCATTATCTCCATTCGTATAATATTGTCCAATTGGTATAGAAAATTCATAAATAGAAACATCTCCGTCTAACTTTCCCGCACCTTGGCCAACTTCTTCTGCATCATTTAAAAATAGACTATTATTAATGTAATAATCATAATAAGTAAAATTATTAGAAGATATATTATAAAATTGAATAAATCTGGCATCAACAAAATCTTCTACACTTTCTGAAGCATTAGCGGAGATTAAAATCCCAATAAATTCAGTGATATTATGATATTCTGTTTCTAATTCAAGTTGTATTGATATAAAAAGTTCTCGGTTGGTTTGCATTACCCATATATCTATAGGTAAATCATTTAAAGCAATCTCATCTTTATAGGCTTCTTTCCATTCACCTGTTGAATCATCAATAGTCCCATCAATAATAGGAGCTTTTCCAAATTCAGGATCAATTTCTACTGCGGCTCCAGAACTGTTTATTATACAAAAAGATGAAACTATAGTTATATTTAACAATATAATCCATATGAATGCAAAAAAAGCTGTTTTCCTCAAAGTAATTAAGCCATTTATTTATAAATTGTTAATTCATTAGTTTTATTTAATAATAAAATTGATAATTAAAATTTAATTTAATATTTTTCCCTACTTTATACTATAGGACTCAATTTTACAATAATAGGATTTATCAAAGAAGATTCGAGATATTATTGATTCGGTTTCAATTTTATCTATTGCAAGAATTTAGGAAGAAAAACAATACAGTTGAATTTATTCAGATAAGCAATAATATAATTAATTATATTTTTGATTTCATGTCTAGCTTCTGATTGATTAGTAGAATTATACTCAGCGTAAGTTTTTGGTCCGATTGCTACAAGAACTCCAGTTAAGTCTTTTTCTCTCTTTATAAAAAACCAAAATGGTTTATTTTTTTCATTATCCTTAGCAATTATCAACATCCAGGGATTTAATGTCCAATCATTTTCATCCGGATCTAACACTTTTTCTATTGCTTTATGAGTAAAATACTTTTTGGACATCTTAATTGATTTAATTAGGGCATTAAAAAAGCTCCGTTTTATTTTTAAATACCCCCCAAAATAAGTTTTGGTATCAGATAATTCTAGTTTTTGATCAGTCCCGTCTGAAAATTTGAGAAATATTTTCCAGGAATCCATGATTAAGAGGTTTTACTACTCCTTACTTCAATTTCTTCGATTTTAATTTCTTTAAATATATTTTTAATCTTATCTAATGAATTTTTTAAACTCTTGTTTTTACTTTCAGAAATGCTTAAATTTAGATAACACTCATAATAAATATGCTTTTTTATCTTTAAAAATCCTGATGTATGAATAACTTGAAATTTCTGAAGTATTTTTGATATTTGTTTTAATATCTTCTTTGATAATTTTAAGCCATATAAACTGATTTTAATAACTTTTTCTTTCTTTATCGGATAAATTGATAATTTAATAGAATTTTCAATGGAAGATTGAATGATTAATAAATTATTATATTCTTTTAAGTTTTTAAATTTCGAGAGAGATAATTTCAAATTAGTATTTAAAAAATCTTCTAATTGTTGAACATACGCATCTGTTATGTTTAAACTGTCCATTTTATATACAAATGATATTGTTAATTCATTATTATTTTATTCTTTTTTTTTATGATATGAAATTTTTTTTTTTAATGATTTAATAGTACCAGAAGTCTTTAATGGAGAGAAAATAATTCTTTTTCCATTAATCTCCTGTACAAGAGTAAGAGCTGTAATAATTACCTCTTTAGTTTCATGAGAGAATCTTATAATAGCATAATTCTCCGTTAAATTTAAATCAACCAACCATAATCCAATTTTATTTGCTTCCTTCATCCCAAAATACCGCCAAATTGACTGCCAGATGGATTTCAGTATTATATTTTGATCTAGAAACATATCTGATTCTATAATTATTTTGAATATGATGTATCTTTGTCTTTCTTTTATAGTCATTATATCATTCCTTGTAGATTAATTATATTTTTATTTGAATTTATTATTATGACGAAATTTAGTTTTTTCTATTAACATTTTTGGATTTGTGATATATGCTCTTTTTGCAGTACCTATTGGTATTTCTAGGAGAGAATGACAAACGCTAATTAATGCCCTTGGATGTCTGTAATCATACATATTCATAAAATTTCCACTGAATATGTAATTTGCTTTTGATCTCAGTGCTAATTGAGCAAATTTATACAAATTTCTAAAATTTTTAGATTGAATAGTTTTATTATTTACCATAATTGGTGCTAATGAAAATTCTATAAAACTGTTATTCTGCTTAGTCAAAGATATTACTCCAGGGGTAAGTGTTTTTATAATGTCAGGGTCAGAAAAAGAAATTATATCTATTCTTGAATCTTTGGAACAATTTAATTGTACTTCCCTGTTTAAGGATTCTATCGAGAGAATATCTTGGAAATTATTAAATTTTATTACTTTTTTCCTAAATTCTTCAATAGTTTTTAATTTTAAATTTATTCGAAAATAGATGTTAATATTTTTTGTTTTTTCTACTTTATCTCTAATATCTGAAGGAATCTTGTAAATTTCATTTGTTGGTTCTAAAATTATATTTTTTATACCTAATTCTTTACAAAATTTTAATTTATCTTCAATTTCATCAATATTATTTATATCTACAGGTAATCTTGATTCAAAATATGACAATAAGTATTATACCTCGAAAAAGTACTTTACATTATATATAATTAATTTAGGGTTTGTGAAAATAAAAAAATTTTATTATAAATGAATATTTACCATGATGATTTTTCGAAAAAGGGGGGAACTTTGTGATTAAGAGAAGAACGCTTTCAGACGTGAGAAAAAAGGTTAATAATGGCACTGCTGTCATATTGACAGTTCAAGAATTATTAAATCGAATCAGTAATGATGAAAAAATCAAGTTTGAAGATGTTGATGTGATAACCACAGCTACTAAGGGGCTCATGAGTGGAATTATGGGAATTTTTTCCTTCCGATTAACACCACCAAGAACTTTGAGAAAATTTACAGAAGTAAGTATGAATGGGGTCCCTTGCTTTCCAGGACCTTGCCCAAATGAATATCTAGGTATAGTGGATTTAATTGTTTATGGAACAGCTCAAAGTAAAACAATAGAGAATTATTGTGGGGGGTCTTTATTTAGAGAGATCGTTGAAGGAAAAACAGTGGAAATTTTTGCAAAGAGTGCTGAAGGCGAAACTGTGAAAAAAGTTATGACTATAGATGATATGCAATTCGCTAAATTAATGGGTACTAGACAATCCATTAAAAATTACAATGCAATGATTAATTGTGAAACCTACAAAATAAACACTATTTTTTCTTGCCTTCCATTTAGCCCAAATAATACAGAGATTACTTTTTCTGGATGCGGCGCTTTAAACCCTTTTCAAAATGATCCAGAATTTCAATCTTTTGGTGTTGGTTCGCCAATTCTAGTTAACGGGAACATAGGTTACCTTATGGGTCCTGGTACGCGAAATTATATTGCTAAACCTAATATGATGACAATAGCACCTTTTACAGGGATGAAACCGGAATTTATGGGAGCTTTTAAAACTTCTTATGGATTAGAACCAATATGCAGTTTAGCAGTTCCAATCCCAATATTAGATGAAAATATATTTAATAATATTGTAAAGTCTGATAGAGATGTTAAATTAAACATATTAAGTCTCGTGGGTAGAGAAAAAGTAGGAGAAATAACATACGGAGATGTTTGGGATAATAATTTCAGAATGAAGTTTAATCCCGAGGTTTGTAAAAAATGTAATAAATGTGATGTTATGGATAAATGCCCAACAAATGCATTTATAATCAAAAATGGAATTATTACTGGAATTGATCGATCTCGTTGTTTTAATTGTGGAAATTGTGCTTATTTATGTCCGGAAGCCTTTGAATTAGACTTAAAAACCATAAAATTTGAAGGAAAAGAGGTTCAAATTGTTTTAAGACAATCAGATAGAAACGGAGCAATTAATTTAGCTGAGCAGTTGAAATCTATGATTCTTAATGGGGAATTTCCTTTAAAAAAACCAATTAGCAAATTAAAATTTGCTGAAGATGTAAAATAAGAACTTAGTCTATTCTTACTGCTCTTTTATCAGTAATAAAATTTATCTTTAATTTGCAATTTTGGGAATTATGAGTAATCAAATTTTAAATGGTGGAGATTTAATCGTTAAAATACTTTTAAAAGAAGGTGTTTCAAAAATTTTTGGGTTAGTTGGTGGTGAATTATTAAAAATCTATGATGCCATAGAACGTTGGGGTAGAGAGCAGGGGATCGACACAATTATGGTAAGACATGAGCAAGCAGGGGGCCATATGGCAGACGCTTGGGCCAGAGCTACTGGAGAAATTGGGATTTGTATGGGGACTGTTGGACCTGGAGTGACTCATCTTGTCCCTGCTGTAGCCACTGCTAACGCTGATTCCATCCCCTTATTAGTTATTGGTGCTCAGATAGGTAGAATGTTCGAAGATACAGGTATCCTACAAGGAGGAATTGATCAAGTAGCTTTAATGAAACCAATAACAAAAGCTCAGATACAAGTAGAAGAACCCAATGAAATCCCAAAAGCTCTTCAAAAAGCAATAAGAATTGCTTTATCTGGGAGAAGAGGACCTGTATACATCGAATTTAGGGAAACTGCATTGGTTAGAAATGCTACAGAGGATGTTAATAAGAAACTTTTAAACCCTGAAAAATATAGGTCTTTTAATAAGCCCGTTGGTGAGTTAGAAGATATTAAATTTGCGGTTGAAATCTTAAAAAATGCAAAAAAGCCTTTAATCATAGCTGGTGGAGGCGTAATTGCTTCAGAAGCTTCAAATGAATTAACACTTCTGTCTGAAACTTATGTTATCCCTTCAGGAACTACTATAAATGGGATAGGATCAATTAGAAGCGATAAAAAAACCTTTTTAGATTCATATTTGATTAATGCTTCATATCGTACAGCGGCGTCTGAAGCGGATGTGGTTATCTCATTTGGATGTAAATGGGATTATTCATTATTTTATGGTGCCCCGCCCCTCTGGAATCAAGATCAGAAAGTTATTCAAATTGACATTGATCCTAAGGAAATTGGTAAAAATAGACCAATCGAAGTAGGAATAATTGGTGATTGTAAAGCTGTTATTAAACAATTGTTACATGAAATGGAGGAAAATCTTCCAAAAAATAAAATAACAGAATGGACAGAATGGAATAATTATTTACAAGAAATTAAGCAAAATCAATTATGCTCAAATCTAAAAATACTCGATTCTAAAAAATCACCAATGAAACCAGAAAGGCTCGTGTATGAATTGTTTGATTTTATACCAGATGACGCACAAATTGTTCTTGATGGGGGAGATATTGTAGTTTTTTCCTACAAATTTATCAACCATAAACCGCGATCACCTAGATCAACATTCTTCCCTATTTCGATGGGACATCTAGGTATTGGTATTCCATATTCGATAGCTGTCAAAATAGCAAAACCTGATAAGCTTGTTGTTTGTTTAACTGGAGATGGAAGTTTTCTATTTAATGTTCAGGAATTAGAGACGGCAGCAAGATTAAATTTGCCAATAATTATTGTCATTGCAAATAATTGTGCCTGGGGAATGATAAAAAGTAATCAAAAAAAGGGGTTTGGAAAAAGATATTGCGATGTAGATTTTCCTCCAATTGATTATTCTGGAATAGCTAGAGGTTTTGGTTGTTATGGAGAAAAAGTAGAAAAACCAGAAGATATAAAACATGCAATAAAACGAGCAATAGATTCTAAAAAGCCAGCAGTTATAGATGTTGATATTGCATTTGAAACACCCACTCCAATGAGGTTTTTAGCTCAATATAAAAAGAATATGGGTCTTTTTGGATAATAAATATTATTTATATAAATTTAATTACAATATGAGATGAAATTATGAGTAAAAAATTTTTAAAAGGAAAAGTAGCCCTTATTACAGGTGCAGGTAGTGGATTTGGACGTGAAATGGCAGTTGCTTTTGCGAGTCAGGGGGCAAGTTTAGTTTTAAATGATATCAATTTGGAAGGTATTAATGAAACCCGTGATATTGTTCTAAATTCATATAATGTTGATATCTTATTAGCAGAAGCAGATATTTCTAAAGAGGAACAAGTTGATATGATGAGAAAAAATGTATTTCAAAAATTTGAAAATGTGTTTCTACTAGTAAATAATGCTGGAATAAGAGGCGGGTCGTCAACTCTAAAAACCAAGACCAAGGATTATGAACGAGTTATGGATGTGAATGTTAAGGGAGCATGGAATGTAACTAAATCTTTTTATAGAAAAATGACAAAACAAAAATTTTCGCCCGTTGCAGGAAAAATTATTAATATTACCTCTTGTGCGGGTACAGAATGTGGTTTAAATCCCTTTATAGGTATGTATAGTGTAAGCAAGGCAGCACTCATTGCTTTTACAAAACTTTGGGCCCTTGAATTAGGACCAAATAACATTACTGTAAACGCTATTTGTCCTGGCATATTTCTTACACCTATATACAACAATGATCCAGACTTTATTAGAGAATGGATAAAACTTAGGAATATTAAGCTTCCTATAGATAAGATTGGGGAAGCTAGTCAGGTTGCCGATGTTGCATTATTTTTAGCATCTCCTGCTTCTGATTATATTACTGGACAAAATATTATACTAGATGGTGGAATGACGATTTCAATCAATAAACTATAAATTCACAATGCTTTTTTATCTCTGAACTAAATTGTGATTTAACTCTAAATTATATATTGAAAAATTTACTTAAGATATTTTTTCACATTCATTGTTAATAACTTTCATGGTTACATTAAAATCTTGCCACCAATCTTGACCTTGTTGCGCAACTAACATCGAATCTCTTTTTCGAGAATCTAAACATCTAATTTCTTCTTTTAATGCTTTAATTTTGTTTTTCCAAACTTCAGCAAATATGCCCTGCAAATTTATTTTTACTTTCTTGACTAATTCTTCGTAAGTTACTGAAACATCTTCGGTTTTCTGAAGCTTTTGAAGTTGTTCAAATTTTACTTTTTCTTTCGCTCGATTTAAATCACTACAGCTAATATTAATAGAAAATGGCTCATCTTTTCCCCATTTGCAAAATTGTTGAATTTCACATAAAGAACAGTAGTCATTAAAACTTACAGTATAATCCTCTAATCCGACGATTGAATAATTCAAAATTTTTGGCATAAATACCACTTAGTTATTTAACTAAAAATAAAACCAACAGACTATTATATTTTAGGTCAAAAAATTTTTTAAATACTTATTATTAAATTTATTAGTTAGACACTGATTTTTAAAAAAATTTCAAATTACAGCTAAATTTCCCAAAAAGGGAGAGTGGCTTAGCCTGGTATAGCGCACGGCTGATAACCGTGAGGTCGGGGGTTCGAAGCCCCCCTTTCCCATTTTTTTTCTTTAAGTAAATTTCAATAGCTTTCATTTACACTTATAATTATAATACGACAATATTAATCTTAAAATGAAAACTATCATAATCTCTGGAACTCCGGGTTGTGGCAAAACTTCTGTGACAAATGAATTATCTGAATTGATTGACGCTAAAATCATTTCCTTAAATGAATTAGCGATTTCTGATGAATTTTCCTTCGAATATGACAATGAAAGGAGAGCTTATGTTGTTGATTTTAAAATATTTCTCCCATTCATTACGAATAGAATCAAGAAGATAAAAAAGGAAAATCCTCAATTCTTAATAATAGAGGGCCATTTTTCTGATATTGTCCCCAACAAATATATTGATTTTGTTTTTATTTTGAGATGTGATCCGGATATATTGACTAATCGATTAAAAGGAAAGAATTATAATCAAGAAAAAATAACAGAAAATGTTCAAGCAGAAATATTGGGAAATTGTGTGAATTATTTTATTCAAAAAAAACTCAAAAAACCTCTTTTTGAAATTGATACTACAAACTTAAGTATTGAATTAATAGCAAAAACAATTAAAGATATAATAGAGCGGAAAAAAGATATCACAGGATATTATATAGGTAAAATTGATTGGTTAGAAAAATTATATCAAGAAGATCGGTTAAAAGATTTTTTCGATTAATAAATTAAATATAGCTAGCATTATAATAATGAAGTGGGAAATAACTGAAATAGATGCTTTAGGGCGGATAGGGAAAATAATTGTAAATAATAAGGAGATGGTTACTCCAAATTTGTTTCCCGTTATTCATCCTTACAAAAACATCCTTAATATTTCAGATCTAAAGAAAATAGGTGCCCAAAGCATTTTCACAAATGCTTACATTATTTACCAAAAGCCAAAATTAAGAGATCTGGTTTTAGAAAAAGGAATACACAATTATTTGAATTTTGAGGGAATTATCGCTACAGATAGTGGAGCTTTTCAAAAATACATGTATAATAATAATGATATTGAAATTAATGCAGAATTGATTGAAAAATTTCAAGAGGACATTGGTTCAGATTTCCCGGTAATATTAGATGTACCAGTTCAACCTGATGATAAATATGAAATTGCAAAAGAGAAAATAGATTTATCTCTGCGAAGGGCTAAAGAAAATGTAAATCGAAGGATTAAAGAAACATGTAATTGGTTCGGTCCCATTCATGGGGCAAATTATAGTGATTTATTGAAAATTAGTACTACTGAAATGGCTAAATTAGATTTTAACGTCTACGCAATTGGAGGTTTAGTGAAATCATTATTGAATTATAGGTTTGATTTAGTAATTAAGACTCTTTTAAATGTAAAAAAAAATATCATTTCAAATAAGCCAATTCATATGTTTGGATTAGGATTACCGCAATTCTTTTCTTTAGCAGTGGCTTGTGGATGTGATTTGATGGATTCTGCTGCTTATATTCTTTTTGCTAAAGAAAATAGATATTTCACTTTATCTACAGGAACAAGGAAGTTAGAAGAACTCGAAGAATTCCCCTGTCATTGTCCTATTTGTTGTGAATATCAACCAAATGAGGTAATGAATTTTGAAGATAAATTTCGAATTGAACTACTAGCAAAACATAACTTATATATTTCCTTTTCAGAATTGAGAACTGTGAGACAAGCGATTAAAGAAGGGAATTTATGGGAGCTTGTAGAGCAAAGAGTGAGAAATCATCCCAATTTAGTTAATGCTTTAAATTTGATAAAGTCAGATTTATACTTTTTTGAGAAATATGAAAAAATCTATAAATCGCACGGAAGATTGTACGCTTCTCCAGAGAGTTCAAATAGACCATTGCTATATCGTTATGATTTAAGAATAAAAAATAACTATAGAGTTCCACTAGAAGCGAAATTTTTAATATTATTGCCTGAATTGGATGTTAAAGGTTATAAATCACCCAGCATAAAAAGATGGATGGATGAAATAGATAATAATACAATTATCTCCAGAAATCTACTTCACATTGGCTTTATTTCTGAGTTTTTTGGAATAATTCCTCTTGAATTAAGTTCTACTTTTCCAATGGGACAATATGAATCAATGGATAGTGTAGGAAACAAAGATAAATTATATGAAAATATGGAACAAAAGATAGAGACTTTCTTTAAGATATATGGTCAATATTATAATAAATGTGGAGTATTTATTCCAGAAAAATTTGTTAATCAATTCAATGAAGAGATAGAATATACAAAAAAAGATATTATTACCGACTTATTTGAATCTATAAGATTAAATTTTTCATTAGATATTTCCATTCTTAATGATCTATCAGGAATTTTAGAATTTTTCAAGGTTGAGTGATATTGAAAGAAGTAGAAAGAATTCATGCGTTTGGACATGAGAATGTATTATGTACACATAAATCTACAATAGAAATTACTAAACATAAAAGCCTGACTAAAAAAGGAGATTGTATTATAGGGGTAAACGCATCAAAAGCTTGTAGTGACTTAACTTCAGAATTAAAGAACCATATAAAAAATGAAAGAAAGATTACTGTTATTTTAAAAGTAGGTAATAAGCAAGATTATTTTTATGGATTTGGAAATAAAAGATTACGATTATTAGATAAAAATGATATGGTTTTTCGTAAAAGCAATTTTATATGTGAGAGAACTGCTTTAATAAACTGCTCAAAATCATCAATTGAATTGAATAGAGATTTAACTCGAACCTTAAAAAATCCCAAAGCAAAATTATTGATAAGTTTTGAAGTAAATGAATGACAAAGTTCTAAATAACAAAGTCAAAATCAGATTCATAAAGCTTGAAAAAAAAGATGCACAGCTTTTTATCCAACTTATAAAAGATCATTTCAGGTTTGATTCAATCATAGACCAAAAATATAAAACAGAACATATAGAAAACGATATCCTATTCCCATTGGTGGAAAATAAAAAAAATGTTGATAAGTTAATTAGAATGATGGAAAGTCTTATCTACTTTGAAGTAGTTTCTAAGAAAGGGATTAGTAATCCAAATTTCAAATATAGAACCTTGGAGGATGCTTTAAGAGGGAAAATTCCATCTAATTGCTTAAATTTAATTCCAAGATCTTATGATATTATCGGAAATATCGCAATTCTCGAGTTTGAGAAACCAAATCAAATAAATAGTAGTGAATTTGAGAAATTTAAACACTTAGTAGGAAACGCAGTAATTGACGTAAATAAAAATGTTTTATCTGTCTTTGAAAAACAAAGTGAAATCAAAGGCTCATACCGATTAAGAGTTTTAACCTATTTAGCAGGTGAAAATAATACTGAAACTGCACATAAAGAAAATGATTGTGTTTTCCACCTTGACATTAAAACTACCTACTTTTCGCCAAGGTTGGTTTATGAAAGACGTAGAATTGCGAAAAGTGGGATACTAGAAAACGAGGTGATTGTTGACATGTTTAGCGGGGTTGGAACTTTTTCAATCCAAATAGCTAAATTAAATCCAGTAAAGATCCATGCATTCGATTTGAATCCTACTGCTTACAGTTTTCTCAAAAAAAATATTGGTTTAAATAAACTTTTGGGAAATATCTTTCCCTATAACATGAATATTAGAGATTTAATTAATCCATCAAATCAGTTAGGAAAGAAACTACATAATAAAATCGACAGGATAATAATGAATTTACCTGAAGATTCTATTAATTTCATTGATGTAGGCTGCATCTTAATGAAAAAATCGGGAGGGATCCTGCACTTTTACCAGTTTTCAGAAAAGCCAAAAGCAATAAACAAAACATTAAATAGTTTAAAGAAGAAGCTAAATGGATTCAATTGGAAAATTGAGAAAATAATAGACTCTAAAATTGTAAAATCTTACTCTCCTAAAGCAGAATTAGTTGTAGTTGATCTATTTATGAAATATTCAAACTCTTAGACGAAAATATATTATTTACCCTTTTTTATCAAATCTGGATAAATTGGTTCAAATTTCTCATTGAAAAGCTTATGATTCATCCAAATCTTATCCCTATCATTCCAAATAAGATTTAATAAGGGATTGTATCCCTTCAAAAAATCTAAATTTCCATAGACTGATTTTAATAAAGTCTTACCATTCACTAAATCTGTTAAAATTATATAATGTTTAATCCCTAAATAATGAAATATTAATTCAAATATATCAAAAAATTCATCTAATTCACATTTTGGAAACCAAATTTCAATAAGTAATCCATTTTCAAAAACTCTTTCTTGTGGGAAGCCAAATATGAAAAATTCTCCTTCAATTTCATATATTCGACACACATTAAAAAAACTAAATATTTTTATTATTTTTTCATTGAATTCTTGTTTTATTTCTGGTAGGATAATTGAAACTTTTTCTTGAAAATCTAAATTCTTTAAAGAAAAATAAGGAAATATTAATTTCTTTTTTAGGAGTTCAGTAAAATTATTAATAATTGAATAATTTTTTGTTCCTAAATATGATTTAGCATCAAGAGAATGAATATTATATATTTGAGTTAGAGTTTCATATTCTTTTGTGCCAAATCCATAGATAGTAGGCTCAGAAATTGAGCTAAGATCGAATTCTCTTATTGCTGAAAGCTCTGGTTCATATTTAGGGTTGAACAAAATATCTTGTGCGTAAGACTTAAACCGAATAGGTGAATAATTCCACCCTATTTTTGTCAAATTGCGATCAAAGTGAATAATATCATAAATTTTCTTTTTATAAAACATACAATACTCAGAAACATTTTTTTTAGATTTTACAAGCCAGTTTATATAAGCTTTATTAGGATTTCTAAAGGGAAAAAGATATTCAATAAAAATTGATGGATTTGGATTAATATAGGCAGGATATTTAATATGTTGGAAAGAATTTATAAATAATTGTTTGAAATCAATTTCAAAAGTCGGAGATTTATAGAAAAAAGGACGAAAATATAAATAATATTGAGAAAAACCAAATTTCTGAAATGCTGCTAGAAATCTTATAGACTTTAGATACCTTTTAAAGTACTTCCTGTTTTTTGCTTCAAGAAACTTAATATGATCTAAGAAATAAGTTTCTATATTTCTAATAAAATTTACTAAAGTATTTAACTCTTTCAAATTAAAATTAATATCTTGATGTGAAATTCTATAAGTTATTACATTAACTAAATCTTGCATCTCTTTATTTTCTGGCCAAAAAAGTTTCTGTATATTATTAGCTAATGAATAATCAGGCCATTCTATTTTTTCATCAAAAATCTTTTTGGTAGATGATTGAAACTGATTAAATAAATCTTCTGAATAAAAATAACATCCTTTTTCAAAATCATAGAAGTTCCTTGCATCAAATCTTACACTTCTCATAACTCCCCTCCAAAAATATCGGCTGATTGAAATGACGGAATCCTTAAAAACTGACCATAAAACAGATAAAAAAAGTCTCTTTTCTTTTATATTTATGAAATAAATCAATAAGCGAATAAATTTTTCATCAGAATATAAATCCGCCATTCTATGTATATATATTCTTGGAAAGTAAATCTTCAGTTTTTTAATCCCATACCAGACATCAGGTGTGTCTTTTAGTATTACCTCTGGATAATATTTCGCGAAAGTATTTGTTAATATTGTATTGATTACCATAGGCTTCAAGATCGGAGGTTTGGAATTTAACATTCTTTTGATTGTAGTTTCAATCATCTCGTTTGTAATTTTATATAAATTTACAGGCTTGAATAATTCTCTGTATTTCTTTTCTCTTGAATGATAAATTTCTTTATATAAATGAGGAATCTCAATGATTTTTTTGACACTATCTAAATTTAAGATTTTGAGATTAAAGCATGAATTTAAAACATCATAAAAAGCTTGGGTGTTCTCCAATTTTTCTTTAAATTCACTTTTAGAATGAAAATATAAAGGAATAAAGTCATGGGTAATAATTTTTTTTATTTTATCATTTTGGAGAAGCACACGCTCTTCTATGATTTGAGATTCTAATGTAAAGTTTAGATATGATTGAAGCTGGTGGATATTTGAAATGTCAGGTTTACTTTTAAAAATTTCTTCAATTAGGCTTAAATAATTTAAAATTTGATTTAGTTGAGAATAAAAATACAAAAATCCCTGACCTTGATTGTATTCTAAAAAATCTAAAAATTGAATTCTCAGTTTGGGTGAATTCAGAATTTTTTCTATATTGTTCTTGAACTCTCTATTAAAATTCAATTGTTTTCTTAATTCATTTTCAACATCTTCTTTTATTGCATTTAAAGTTTCTTTTCTTTTATCAAAGGTTAAACCAGTAACAGAAACCATCCTTACACGTTCTAAAATAATATAATCAAAAATAGAGAGCGAAGGTGGGTGGGCAACTTTTAGATATTCTATATTGAATTCAATTTCATATTTTCTTTTATAATTGGAACTATTTGGATCAATTATTTTTACTGTATTTTTTATGTCTGAATAATAATTTAAATTTACGTGATCTGTTTTGTTTAAGGGGAGATACAATTTACATTCAATAATGTAACCATCTTCCTCCAATTTATTAATAAAATCCGAAAAATCTTTTAAATATATTTTTGGAACATGGAATGATACAGACACATCTAATGCAAAACTATTTGTTGAGAACTTTAATAGATAAAAAAAGGGCCATCCTTCTATTTCCGTTTTGATTTTCCCCTTTTCTAATAGGGGATTGAATTTTAAAGTACCAATAATCAGAAAAAGATCAATACTACTGTAAGAATAATCATACGAAGGAGCGATTGAAGAACATTTATTAATCCATAGCATGTTTTCGCTAAATTTTCTCAAGCTTAAATTTGTATCAATAAACCCACTTCTCTTGTATTTTTTAAAAAGGGTTTCAAAATCTGTTAAACTTAAATAAATCTTAGTTTCATAGAAAATTTGAATCAATATCCTTAAAGTTTCAATAATCTCGGGATTAAATAAAGATCTTGATGTTTTAAGGGCATAATTCTCAAAAATTATGTCGTAAAACCTATCAATATTTTCATTTTGACACAATAAAATATTTTCCCTTACTTCCTTGAAGAAAAATTGGGTTGCTGACTCAAACGGATCTTTGGCCTCAATTTTAAAAAATTTCTGTAACCTGTCTAAATCAGAGGAAATAAAATCCCTATCTACTAGAGAATCTCTTATTAGAGTCTTCCAACCCTTAATAACTGATAAATTACTGAGATTAATTTCAATAATTTGGTTAACACATATTTTAACAAGTTCACTCCGCTCATTTGGAATGAAACTATAACATGCCTCCCTAAATAAAATAATGGGCAAATATCTCATAAATTGGTCATCCAATAGAAATAATATCCTTAATTTACCTTTTTGGACACTTCTTTGAACGCCAAGATCAAGGATGGATGGATATACTTGTTTGTCTAAATTTGGGATATCAGGTTTTCTAATTACTATGCTTTGGTATAGGGGTTGTATTCCTAGATAATCAGCAAGCTCTGAATTAAGTGTATCAAAAATATATTGTATTTGGTTTAATCCTTTTCCTGTGGATAGATCTTCTAAAGTTTCATAATTAAAATGTACAGGCATGTAGAAAATATTAATTTCTTTACCTTGATTATAGAGCTTTATCTATTTTCTTAATAATCTTGTTATCTTTTTATAATTTTAGATGGATATTTTATTTTAAAATGAAGAAAATTTTAAAAATTACTATTAAAAGTGCTATAATAAATTTAAACAACTCTTTCTAAATTCATTTTTTTAGTTTAATTTAAAAACATAAACTAAAATATTATATTAATCCACAATAAAAGGGTGGAGGTATGCCGATTATGCCTCACGGAACAGGAGATGGTTAATTAGTTTTAGAATCCTTATTGGATTCTCCTATTTTTTTTTCTTTATTAAACTTTTAATTTGAAATCCTTAATAACATTTACAATATTCCATAATTAGATTTTTATAAACATTAAAGGGATGATGGAGAAATTGAGCAATATGGCCCCGATAACTATAATATATTCTGTGTTGATAAAATTTGACAGTAAAGTTCCTAATGGAAGAAAAATGAACAAGGACAAATTTCTAAAAGAAGAAATTACATGAAAGTAGATTGACCTATTACCTTTTTTAAATTTCATAATATAAACTGAGATATTTAGATTCGTAATTGTCGCTAAAGAGCTAGCTGTAAAATATAATAAAATAAATTGCGCAAAATCGACTATTGTATATAATACATATATAATGCCGATAATAGGGATTAATATTAAGATAATTTTTTTGGGCTTAATTCTTTTAATTATAAAAGTCGCTATGAAACCACTCAAAATGTTTATTAAAAAGTAAAATATTAGAAAAAAATTAAAAAGATTAAATTTATTAGGCCCAAACTTGACCAACAAAAAAGGGAAAAAGGGATAAACAAAAATTATATCACTAAAAGCAAAAAATACAAAAATACAAAATAAAGTGAATATTTTCTTAAAATTTGGATAGTCAATCATGTCATTTGAATAAGAAGAATTAAAACCTTCAGCATTTTCGATAATTGGAGATTTTTCTTGCTTTATTTCTCTAATAAATGGTATAATACTCATTAAAGGTAATAAAAAAATGGAACTAGTAATAAAAAGGAGATTCCAAGAATATATCGAATATACATCATTTATTATAATAAGATATAAAAATAAAGGAATTGTTTTCCCTATAGATTGACCAAATGCTATAAAAAAAAAAGAAGTTTTCTTACTTTGATTAGTTGGAGAAATATCAATAATTAATGATTTTGTTGATACATCTAACATAGTGCCAGAAAGAAATATTAAAATTAAGAAAAATCCAAAACTTATGATATTAGTAATAGAAAAAACCATCAAGATATAGATTAAAATAAATATGTATCCTGAAAATATAATATAATATTTTCGTTGATAACCATTTATTTTATACTTGTCTATAATTGAAGCTAACACGGGGCGTAATAATAATACAGAATATGCTAGAAATTGTAGAAAAGCAAGCATAATTCGATTAATATTTAATACGTCAAAAAATAGAATTGGAAAATAATTATTAAGAAAAACGAAAATGGAGGAATATACCAAATATATAAATACATACGAGATGTAGTTTACATTAAAGTAAGATCCAGTTGTAATATTTTTTGAGTTATGCATAATACATTTTTATGTTAGATAATAATTATTTAAAGAAAGACAAAAAGCAAAGTAGATCACGTGTAACAGGTATAAAAATCGATCTAAGGATAAAAAAAAAAGCTTTGAGAGATAATTTTTCTTATATATTTGATTATTTTGTAGACTTTAAATACAAAAGTCTTAACTTTATTATGTAATGCTCTATTTCTCGGAACCAGAAAAAATAGCTCATTCCTCGGGAGAAGTATTAGATGATATAATCAACGGTTTAGAGAACTGGTGTATAGCATTTAATGAATTTTTTATAATTTTTTCAAAATATCTCAAATATATATTCGTATTTGTAATTTTTTCTATAGGAATTTTAACATTATTGAGATTGAGAGGTGTTTATCGTCAATCAAGATTAGTAGGGGTTGATAAACAAGAAGATACATTTTCCAGAACCAGATTAATCCTTGGTTCGGTTTATATCTTTCTAGCTTTCGGGATCTTGTTTAATTATTTAACCTTTTTCATTATCTGGATTATGGATCCTTTACCTGATCGATTAATTTATAATTTCATTGATTTTATTGGAATCAATCCGTTAAATTTGAATGGAATAAAGGATATTTCTGCTTCTCAATATCCTCATGAGAAGACTATTTACTATTGCTTTGCATTTGGATCTTTGATGTCAGTTTTAAGTATATTATTATGTTTATGGTACTTAATAAATAATAATCGACTCATCAATAACCCTATGAGAGTTTTGGGTGGTTTAATTTCAGGTATTATAGGAGGTATCTTGTTTGGCTTTACTACTTATCTTCCATTTTTTTTATAACATGACGTATTATCCTCATAATCCAATATATCAATAAATTTCATGAATTCATCATTAATTATTATCGTAAAAACAAATACTATGTAAAGAACGAAACATTTAAATAATCTATCTAAATATATATTATTTGCATCAGAGAATATATTCGATTTTCAGTCACGTGAAATTTTGAGTAATAAAAAAATTTCTAATCGCTATACGGGTTAAATTTCAATACAAAAACGGGTATAAGGAATTTTTTTAATTATAAAAATATAAATTGGTTGTTTTTATGGAAATAGAATCAGATTTAAGTAATTTTTCAAATTCATGCCCTG
>JAHQWY010000222.1 GCA_029856445.1 Promethearchaeia archaeon | reverse complement strand
TAAACCAACTCCTCTTTTATAAGAGAGATTGATTAAAAATTTATTAGGTAATCTTATTTATATATTGGTATAGATAATTAAAATTAATATTCTAAAAAAGTTTTGTCGTTTCTAATTAAGCTTTTTCTTTTAAATTCAAAATGAAAAATGTAATCTATTTGTTAAGGATTGGTGAATTAAATCAATCAATATTAAGCAATTTAAAGAAGAATTTAGAAGATAAGTTTAAAGAATTTAATATAAAGGTTGAAATCCTCCAAGATGTTATGAAATTAAAAAATTCTGAATATGATACAGAGAGAAAACAATATGAAGCACCTAAGATATTAAAAAGATTAGTTGAGACAGCTAAAATTGAGAATTTTTTCAGGATACTAGGGATTATAGATAAAGATATTTATTCTAAGACTTACAATTTTATTTTTGGGATAGCTGGAAGAGGATCTCATGCTGCCTTAATATCATTGGCACGTCTTAGAGAGAGTTTTTATGATAATATCAGTGTGATTTATAAGAGAAAAGAGAGTCCAAGAGATTTTGAGGAACGAATATTAAAAGAAGCTATTCATGAACTTGGACACACATTTGGCCTAAAGCATTGTTATAATAATTGCATAATGCAATTTTCAAATAGTTTAGCTGATACAGACAAGAAACCGGTAAAATTTTGTGCTTCCTGCTTACAACAATTGAAAATAAATTTATAGGAGATAAGTTCTTCCTTTTAATACCTTTTTTCGAATTTATAGTAAAGTTCTTCACTAATTCTCAAGATTTTTTTATAATTTTTAACTAATTTTGTCAATTCATCAGGGATATTTTTCAAACCAAAATACGCTCCGGCTAAACTCCCCCCTATTGCTCCAACTGTATCACTATCTCCCCCCGCAGTTGCAAGCTTAAAAATACAATCTTCATATGAAGATAACGTATTTAAGAAAATAAAGAGTGAACATATTACAGTGCTTATAGTATATGGATGGACAAAAGCTTGACCTAAAAATTGTTCAATAAAATATGGAGACTTTACACCAGCTTGAGAGAATTTAATCAAACCTGCCTCAATTGGTATATTCAAATTCTCTTTTAATTTATATAAGATTTCAATAAATTCCTCCCAAATATCCTCTTGAGAGCCCGAAATTGAAGAAATCATAACTTCGAAAAGCTCATCTTTAGAAAAACCAGTTTCTGGGCTTTTATTTATTAAGTACGCAATTGCCCTAGCAATAACGATAGCACCAGCTGAAGCCGCTGGATGTGAATGAGTAATTATGCTTGATTTAATCGCTGTTGTTTTCAATCCTTTCAAATCCTGAGAATAAAATAAACCTATTGGTGCTATTCTCATCACAGTACCATTTCCACCTGAATTTGAAGCAGCTTCTTTCCATGATACACCATATTTTAGTTTTCTAATCGAGGAAATACAACCATATCCGGGTCCAATTGGAGGATCATCTAGCCATCTTACATATTCGCTAATGAAATTATTTGTGTTAAAACCATTTCCTTGAATTAATGCTTTAGCTGTATGTAGTGTTAGTTGAGTATCATCAGTATATGTTTTGAAAACATCCTTATATTCATTAATAAATTCACGAAAATCCTTAAAATAGGAATATATATCTTTCCGAAGCTTTCCCTGAAATGGACAACCCAGAGTATCTCCAATTGCTACTGAAATTAGCGTTCCTTGAAATTTATCTAAAAGATCTATTGACATTATATTAAATATAAGGCTAAAGATTATTAAATAGTCAGTGTGAGATCTTATAATCTTTTGTATACAGCTTCACAAATTTTTTCTTTAAATATAAATGAAAAGAACTTTGAGCAGATTGTTGTAATTGAGTTATTAAAAAATCTTATATATGAACTTTACTAAATAATGATTTAATTTACAATTATAATCAAAGAAAGGAGATTCACATGAACAAGATAGATAAATTAAAAAATGTGATAACCGCAATGATTACACCATTTAAAGAAGATTTATCAATAGATGAGGATAAATATCGGGAATTTATTAGATTTCAAATTGAAAATGGTTGCCAAATACTAACTATGGGTACAACTGGTGAAAGTGCGACATTATCTCATGAAGAACACCATCAAGCTATGGATATTACTGTTGATGAAGCAAAAAAAAGTAGTTTAGATCCCTTTGTTTTAGCGGGAGCAGGTAGTAATTCTACTAAAGAAGCAATTTCTCTAGCTCAATATGCTGAAAAAATTGGAGCAGATGGGTTATTAATTGTGGTACCCTACTATAATAAACCAGTTCAACATTCATTAATAGACCATTTTTCAGCTATAGCTGATTCTGTATCTTTACCAATAATCTTGTATAATGTTCCAAGTAGAACGGGTACAAATTTAGAACCTGAAACAGTTTCAAAATTAGCATATAATAAAGATAATATCGTTGGGATAAAATGTGCTAGTGGTAATATTGACCAAATAACTAAAATTATAAAAACAACACCAGATGATTTTATTGTTTTAAGTGGAGATGACGCTATGACATATCATATCATGGCATTGGGAGGTAAAGGAGTCATTAGTGTTGCCTCAAATATTATTCCTTTAAAAATGGTTGAATTTACCAAAAGTATGCTAAATGATGAATGGAGGAAAGCAAGAAATATGCAATTTGAACTTTACGACTTGTTCAAGGTATTGTTTATTGAAACAAATCCAGGACCTGTTAAATATGCAGCAGATGTAATGGATTTGATGAATAACAGAATGAGGTTACCTTTAACTCCCCCTCTAAAAGAAAATCAGAAAAAAATAAAAGCAGTTCTTAAAAATTTAGATTTAATTTAATCGCTAAGAGTTTATTTTATGATTAGATTGTTAATTTTTGGACCAACAGGGTCAATGGGAAGATTAATTAGTAAATTAGCATTAGATGATAAGGAAATTGATGTGGTTGCAGCTTGTGATATAACCAATATTGGTGAAGAGTTAGCATTATTTGCAGGTACAACAGATCAAAATAACATAAAAATAAGTGATGTGAAAAATCTTACTGAAATAATATCTCAAACCAAACCTGATGTAGCTGTAGATTTTACAGTAGCACCCGCGACTGAAAAGAACTGTTTAACCTGTGCTGAAAATGGAATTAGATGCGTTATCGGGACTACAGCTTTATCTAAAGAATTTTTTGATAAATTTGAGGAATTAATTAAGAAAAACCATTCACCTTCAGTAGTTTCTCCTAATATGGCAACTGGCGTGAATGTTTTGTTTAAAATGGCATCTATACTGACAAATTATTTAGCAGATTGGGATATTGAGGTAATTGAAGCGCACCACCATAGAAAAATTGATGCTCCTAGTGGAACTGCTTTAAAAATTGGACAGGTTATAAGTGATGCATTAGATGCTGACTTTGATTCGATTGCCAAATTCGGAAGACAAAGAGGACCAAATAAGCGTAAGGTAGGGGCAAAGGAGGAAATTGGAATCCATTCAATTCGTGGCGGTGATATTGTAGGAGATCATATAATTATGTATGCTGGGCCAGGCGAAAGAATTGAATTAAAACATCAAGCTCACAGTCGAGAATGTTTTGCGACAGGTTCAATTAAAGCAATTAAATTTATAGCCGCTGCTAAACACAATAAGATTTATTCAACAAACGAAGTGCTAGGGCTTTAAAGTGAGATAAAATTATAAAAGAAATCAGTGCAGATCAGTATTATCATCAATCTTCTTAGGGTTAAATCTAAGTACAGATTTCATTACGCCAACACTTCATCGAGATTATTAGAGGGTATCCAGCCCAAATAATCCCATTTCTTATAATCTTATCTCAATATAATAATGTCAAATTAAGGTTATATATTTTACAATTTTTTTACTCTTATTCAATAATTATTTCAGATGATCAGGAATTTCTTGATTTTTAGCTAGATCTTCAAAGGTCTCTGCTTCACGAATTTTAAATGTTTGACCTTTATATATTAAAATTTCTGCAGGTCTAGGTCTGGAGTTATATGGACTACTCATAGTAAAACCGTAAGCACCAGTATCAAGGATAGCAAGATAATCTTCCTCCTCTAACTCTGGTAATTCCCTTTCTTTACCAATAGTATCACCTGATTCACAAATGGGTCCAACAATATCATAAGTTAATGTCTTTTCTTTACTTCTATTATTACAAGGAATAATATGGTGATAAGAACCATACATGGTAGGACGTAATAGAGTATTAAATCCAGTATTTATACCAGCAAATAGTTTAAAACCATTATCTTTGATAGTATTAATCTGAGTTAAAATTATAGAAGATTCCGCTGATAGATAACGTCCTGGTTCTATAATAAATTTAGGTTCTCCAAGATTCCCCTTTTCAACAATATTTTTAAATTTTTTAAGAACTATACTTTTGTACAGTTCCAAATCTAGTGGGTCTTCTTCTGGTCGATATGGTATTCCCAAACCACCACCAAAATCAAGGAACTCGAAAGCTATATCAAGAGTATCGGATAGCTTCATGATAATTGTTAGATATTTATCAATCGCTTTTTCAAAATCATGAGCATTAATGATACCAGAACCAATATGAATATGAGTACCAAACTTTTTAAAACCAAATTCTTTCGCTTTTGAATAAGCTTCGATAACCTGATCATCTAAGATCCCGAATTTAATTGTCTTTCCAGCTGTTATTGTGTGAGAATGATGGCCAGCTCCGAATTCTGGGTTAATTCTAAAAGAAACTGTTTCTTTTTCTTTTCCTAAATCTTCATATATTTTTGCAAGTCTTTTCAATTGACTAATACTATCTAAGTTTACTAGAATATTTTTTTCAACAGCAAATTTGAAATCATCATTAGTAAACATATTCCCAGTATAAATGATTTTATTTGGGGAGATACCTGCCTTTAAACATATATATATCTCCCCTGTAGATGTACAATCAAAACACGCACCTTCAGAATCGAGAATCTTTAAAATAGATAAATTGGAATTCGCTTTCACAGCGTAGTGTATAGAGTTATTCTTATATTCAGAATCCAAAAGATCTTTTAACTTTTTATATCGGCTCCTTATCAGTTCTTCACTGATTACATAAATTGGAGTTCCAAATTTTTCAGCAATTTCAATAGTATTCATATTTGCAAAGTGTAAAACACTATCTCTATATTCTAAACCTTTCTGTTTTAACCAATCAACATATTTCATTATAATTAACTATAAATCTTAATTAAACTTCTAATTTTTCAAGAATACCAGTAAAAACCTTTTTCGCAGGTCCTTCCATAAAAACTGTCTTCCCTGTATAATTTATTCTTAGATCACCTCCATCACTGTGTACAGTTATCGGTGTATTTTTTTTGAATTTTCCTAGAATTGAACCAGCAACCACAGAAGCACAAACACCTGTACCACAGGATTTGGTGATCCCTACACCTCTTTCAAATACCCTTACTACACTTTCCTCATCGGATATCACTTTCACAAATTCAACATTTGCTTTATTTGGAAATCTATCATGTGATTCTATTGTAGCTCCATACATGGTTAATTCATCATCATTTAATTGTTTATTAACGAATATCACAGCATGAGGATTCCCCATTGATACTGCGGTAAAATTAAATATTCTGTCTAAAATAGCAATTGGCTCATTTATGCATTTATTTGAAAGCTGCTCGGAAAGAACAGGGATTTCTTCACATTTTAGAATAGGGGGGCCCATATCTATCTGAACACTAAAGACTTTTTCTCCAACAATGGAATTTCTCGCAATCATAATACCCTTAAGTGTTTCGATTTTAATTTCTTCTTTTTTGACAATATTGTTCTCATAAACGTATTTGGAAAAACATCTTATTCCATTTCCACACATCTCCGCTTCTGTTCCATCATTATTAAATATTCGCATTTTAATATCTGCTTTATCAGAATTACATATAAAAATTAACCCATCTGCTCCAATTGAAAAATGTATTTCACATAATTTAATTGCTAGTTCTGATTTTTTTTCCTCAGGAATATTCCATGTAATATCATTAATTAACACATAATCATTTCCTAATCCATGATATTTCTCAAATTCCAATCGTTCTAGTAGTAATATACCCATAAGCGAATCAACTAATTCTTCTACTCAATAATTTTAAATTGTTATTATAACTGAAAAAAATTACTGAAATTGCATATAAAGATAAAATGAAAAATTTTAAAATAAGTTATAAAATATCTATTTTAAAAGAATTCGAAGTTATCTAATAATGAATTATAAAAAGATCATTTTAATTTGTTCGCTATTTTTTCTATTAATTCCAATCACTAATGTTAA
>JAHQWY010000221.1 GCA_029856445.1 Promethearchaeia archaeon | reverse complement strand
GCTTCCAAAGATCGCTTAAGTCCTTTTATAAGCCTGTTTAAGGCTTGTTCCTTTTTCTCTTTTTTACCTTTATAATAAATTCCATTTTTATAAGCAGTTTCTAAGAATTTTGTTAAGGATTTATATTTATCAATTTTTTTATAACCATTCCAATCATCATCTTTGAAATTCATTAGTATAGTATTGCATGGTCTTCCCTTATTGACTTCATACACAAAAATTCGAGGTTCCTTTTTGTCACTTAAATAAATAGCTTCGCAAATATAATCTCCAAGCTCTTTTTTATGTCCAATTAAAATTCTAAAATTTATCTTATCAGTTTTACCAATTAAACTTTTAGAAAATTTAGCTAACGCAACCTTACCCTTTTTGGCATTCTTTTCTTTTTCTATAACGGTATCTGCTCTCTTTTCTTCAAAATAATCATTTAATACTTCAAAAGATTCTTTAAAAATTTTTTTAGTTTGATCTATTTCTTTTCCCATTAACCCTACTCTCCAATTTATTTATTTTTAAAAAAATATCAGTTATATTAAATATCTTAATTAGAATATTTATGATTATCTTTTTATCGAAACTCAAATACTTCGTTAGAACTAAGTTATTTTAGTCTTAACTATAATTATTAAGATGAATACAAAAAATGATAAATAGCTTTTTTAATGAAGATTTGAATATTTATTTATAAAATTACACCTTACATAATAATTATAGAATTAATAATTTCACTACATCAAAATTGGATTGAGTTAAATGAGTGAAAGAATAACAGAAATACTTGATTCTTTAAAAGCTATTAAAGGAGTTCATGGTGCGGCTCTTATTGAGAAATTTGGTTTAATTAAAGGTAGTGCATTACCAGGATGGGTAGATCCCGAAGCTGTAGCCGCTATGGTGACTTTAATTTTGAAAGCAAGTCAAAGAGCAAGCGAAGAATTAGAACAAGGACAATTTTTTAGTGCAATAATAGAATCTGAGAAAGGTAAAATATTGTTTAGTGAAATTGAGGGTAATATCCTCACTATAATAACTACAAAAGAAGCCAAGCTAGGTATAATAAATTTGAAACTTGATGCTGCTACTACAGAAATCAAAAAAACGCTATAATCATTTTTCTCTTTTTTTAAAGATTTGAACTATTTCTTTCTTAATCTAATATTCTAAAGATTTTTGAAACAGATCATATAATTTGAATTAATTGTGCATTTTCACAGATTAAAAGAATTAGCATCAATCATCCAATTATAATTTTTTAATTTTTAATTATTCAATTATTCCAATTTGTTTTAAGATCTCAACCATTATTTTCCTAGTAATTTCAGGGTCAGCCTGACCTTTTGTTTTACCCATAACTCGACCTATTAAAGCTTCAATTGCTTTTTGATTCTTACGACAGTCTTCAACGATAATGGGATTTTCTTTAATTACTGCTCTGCAATTTTCTGCAATAGTTTGTTCATTGGAAATTCTCTTTTTACCTTTCTTTTCAATTATTTTTGATATTGAAATCCCGTTCATCATTTCACCTATAAATGTCTTCGCTATTTTAGTCGTAATTTTTCCTTCTTTAATATAGTTGATTAAATCAACTACCTGTTTGGGTTGAGCATTTGTATCTTTTATTGTTTTATTTTGTTCATTTAAGTACCCTGATATATCGTTCATCAACCAATTACAAAATTGTTTATACTCACTCGGACCGAATGAAGGGTCAGAATTTACACCGTCTTCATAAAAATCAGCAATATGTTTATCTAGAACTAAATTTTCTGAGTCAAATTCTGATAAATTATAATCTCTATGAAGTCTTACTGCTCTCTCTGCAGGCATTTCTGGTAACTCCTCTTTCACTTTTTCAATGAAATTTTTATCAATTAATATTGGTACTAAATCCTGTTCAGGGAAATACCTATAATCTTCTTCAAATTCTTTTGTTCTTAGGGAAATAGTAATCCTTCTTTTATCATCCCAATGTCTTGTTTCTTGGGTTAGTGTCTTTCCTCGTTTTAATAGATTTTTTTGTCTTTGAATTTCCCACTTTAACGCACGTTCGACTTCCTTAAAACTACTAATATTTTTGACCTCACTTCTGTCATGTCCCTTAATTGAGATATTTGCATCTACTCGAGCTGCTCCAGTTAAATCTAAATTTGATATTCCTGTATATTGAACGATAGATTTTAACTGTCTGAGATACTCTCTTGCTTCTTCAGGAGAGTTAATAACAGGTTCGGATACTATTTCAATAAGACAAACACCAGATCGATTATAATCCACCAATGTATATGGAGATGTCGCGATTGACCCTTTGTGTACCAATCTTGCTGGATCCTCTTCTAAATGGATTCTATTGAGTCGGATATCCTTTTTGTTCCCATTTAATTTTATTGTTATTTTTCCTCCGTCAGCAAAAGCTTTCCCTCCTGCTTTGTTATACTGGCTTATCTGGAAACCTTTTGGTAAATCTACATAGAAATAATTTTTCCTAAAAAAATATATTGAATCATTAATCTTACAATTTAAAGCCAATGCAAGTCTAGTAGCAAATTCAATTGCTTTTTTGTTTATAACAGGCAAAGATCCGGGTAATCCTAGACATATGGGACAATTATGAGAATTTGGTGTATCTCCTCTATAATCTGCGCTGCAACTGCAAAATAATTTAGTTTTTAGGTTTGTTATTTGAATATGAACTTCTAAACCAATTATCACATCTTCATAGTTAGAACTTAAATCATAGTTCGAACTCATCTACGTTCCTCCCTCTTTAATAGGAGCTATTTTCCTATTGAGATCTAATTCCTGTTCGAGTAAATATCCGATGTTAAGGATCACTTTTTCTTCGAAGTATTTGCCTATAATTTGAAATCCTATTGGGAGTTCTTTTTCATCAAAACCACATGGAATTGAAAGAGCAGGTAAACCCGCAAGATTCACAGGACACGTTAAAATGTCCATAAAATACATCTGTAATGGATCATTTACTAATTCTCCAATTTTAAAGGCGGTGGTAGGCATTGTTGGACATACAATTGCATCACATTGTTTAAACGCACGTTGAAAATCTTCCTTAATCAATGTTCTAACTTTCAATGCCTTAATATAAAACATATCATAATAACCAGCAGAAAGAGTATAGCTTCCTAATATAATCCTCCTCCTTACTTCACTTCCAAATCTTTCACTTCGAGTTTTACTAAAAACTTCGTATAAATCTCCACCAATCTCAGTACTCATACTCCCGTATCTCAACCCGTCGTATCTAGCCAAATTCGAACTTGCTTCACTCATTGCTATTAAGTAATAGGTAGGGATTGCATATTCTAAATGCGGAAAAGAAATCTCAATTATCTCAGTTCCTAAATTATCTAATTTATCAATAGCACCATTTACTTTGTTTTTTACCTCCATCTCCAAGCCTTCACCGAAAAATTCTTTCGGAACTCCAAGAGTCATTTTTGAAATTGGATTTTGTAATTCTTCAGTATATTTATCAATCTTTATATTAACCGTAGTAGAGTCTAAAGGGTCATAACCCGCAATAATTTCTAATAAAATTGCTGCGTCATATACACATCTTGATATAGGTCCAATTTGGTCTAACGAATTTGCATATGAAACTAATCCATATCTAGAAACTCTTCCATATGTTGGCTTTAAACCCACTACCCCACAGTAAGAAGCGGGGCATCTAATACTCCCACCTGTATCACTTCCCAATGAGACAGGGGTCTGACCTGAAGCTACACATGAACCTGATCCTCCACTTGACCCCCCAGGAACCCTTTCTAAATCCCAAGGATTATATGTAGGCCCATAACAACTATTTTCAGTAGAAGTGCCCATAGCAAATTCATCCATATTTGTGCGACCCACACATATTGCTTCTTCCTTTTCAATTAATCGATCAATGATAGTGGCATTATATGGTGGATGATATCCTTCTAGAATCTTAGAACCACAAGTAGTAGGGCTATCCTTAATACAAATCAGATCTTTTATACCTATTGGTAATCCATAAAGTCTTCCTATATGTTTTCCTTTATTTAGTTTTTCATCTAATTGTTTAGCTTTGTTTAAAGCTTTTTCTTTAGATAAATGTACAAAAGAATGTATTTTATCTTCAGTCTTTTCTATTCTCTCATAAATTTGATAGATTATCTCCTCGATAGTAATTTCTTTACTCTTTACTTTCTCGATTAGTTCATATGCCATGTATTCATAGAGCTTCATTTACCGCAAACCACACTTCTAAATAATGTAGGAAAAGGATCTATTTAATATCTCTTATTTGGTAGAAAAGGTTTTAATTTATTAAGGTGCCTTCCGCAGCATAGTTCTCGGGAACGGAATGGCATCTTTAATATTATCTATTCCACACAACCACATAACAACTCTCTCAACACCTACTCCATAACCAGAATGAGGTACACTTCCATATCGCCTTAATTCAAAGTACCAGTCATAATTTTTTGGATCTTCTCCGTCAGCTTGCAATCTTTTTATCATATCATCAACTAATAAAGAACGCTCTGAACCACCAACAATTTCACAATATCCTTCTGGCGCCAACATGTCAAAACATAACGCTTCTTTAGGATTATCTTCACTAGGTGGTTTATAAAAACCCATAATTTCCGTAGGATAATGTGTGACAACAACAGGAACTTTAAAATGATCTGCAATTTTTGCTTCTTCAATAGTTCTTAAATCTTTACCCCAGGGAACATTCATTTTATATTTCGTCTTAAGGATATCTAATGCTTCTGAATACTTTATGGTTGGATATTCTGCTTCTGCATAATGTTCTAATAATTTTATTTCTCTCTCTAAAATTTCTAGCTCTTTTTCATTATGTTTTAATACTTGTTTCACAATAAATCTAATTTCATCTTTAGCAACTTCCGTAACTTCATCTAGTTGCATCCATGCAGCTTCCATTTCAGCCATCCAAAATTCTGATAAATGCCTTGATGTTTTTGATTTTTCTGCTCTAAAAGTTGGACCCATATTGTATATTTTACCTAATGAAAAAATGCCTGCTTCAGCATATAATTGCCATGTTTGACTGAGGTAGGTTATATCATCAAAATACTTAACCTCAAATAGAGTAGCTCCACCTTCAGATTGGCTGGGTTGGAAAATTGGAGCATCAAATTCATAGTATCCATGACTTCTGAAAAACTCATGTATTGCCCCAACAACAGTATGTCGGATTTTAAGAATTGCATTTAATTTTCTAGATCTTATCCATAGATGTCTATTATCATACAAAAGCTCCGGTGATTGGTGTTCTGTAATTGGAAACGGTTCAGCTATTTGAACAATTTCTAAATCTGACACAGAAACCTCATAACCCGTTGGAGCTCTTTCATCTTCCTTTAATTCTCCTGAAATTTTAACAGAAGATTCAATTGTTAACATTTCAGCTTTCTCAAATACTTCTGGGTTTTTAGTTTTTGGTATAACACATTGTATTATATCCGATTCATCCCTCAATACGATAAATATAAATTTGTTCGATTTTCTTTCTCGATACACCCAACCTCTTAAATTTACTTTAGTAGAACCCTTATTGAGAGCTTCATCAATTGTAGTATATTTAGATTCTTTCATTATTGATTTATTAGTATTGTTTACAAATCTTATGTCCTAGTCAATAATTGAATTCTAAAAAATTTGACTGAATTATTATTTACTAAGAGATTATTTCAGTTTTGATCAAATTACTATAAAAATTGGGGAATTATTTTAAACCTTTAAATCTTAATCCTCTTCTTGTTTTTTAAGAAGATATTTAGAAAAAATATTCATATAAAGGCATTCTTCTGGAGGCATTTCTGTAGTTAATAGGGGATTTTCCGTGAATTCAACATTACTACCCCTTATTATAACCACTGGAGTTTGTTGATCAGCTTCACTTAGAAGAAATTGAGCCGCACTAGTAAGATCATCTGCTATTGCTCTCATCGTAATTTCCATAGGTCTATTAAAGAGATCTGGATGACCTCGTAGATCTTCAACTGGTTCAAATCCAGCTGTGGCTATTGCTATTCCAATAGTTCCTTTTCTAAGAGGTTGTACTCTTGAATCTGAGATAATTACGCCCATATCCTTTAAATCAAACTCTCTTCTTAAATTTTTCCAGTATTCCCACACAACTTTTTTAAGATCTTTCGGGAGTAAAACAACTCTATTTGGTCCTGCATTTGATTGATCAATCCCAGCATTGGCAATTAAAAAATCATTTACCTTGGCTAAGATAACATGTGTCATACCTCCTAAAATCATTGAAGCTTCTTGTAATATTAGTTCCACAAAACGTTCATCCATATCATA
>JAHQWY010000220.1 GCA_029856445.1 Promethearchaeia archaeon | reverse complement strand
ATCAATAAAAGGTCCGTGAATCTGTTTTTTTAGAGAATAAGAATTAATAAGATCTATAAATTTGTCTTTATTTTCTTCTTTAATGACATCTGGAGGATCGAGAACTAACTCAACAATTTCTATGTTATTTTTTTCGGCGAAAATAAGGCAATCTTCGGAGGCTTTTAGTACTAAATCAGTTAGATTCTCATAGTTATTTGAAAGACCGTATTCAATAATATAGCCTAAAGAACTTATACCTAATTGCATGATTTTACTCCGTATTGTTTTATCCTTTTTTCCCGCGCATACTGCGTGGGTAATTAGCAAATAAACTTTCATATAGCTTTTCGAATCTTTCAAGGTTTTCATTTGAGAATGTTTTCGGTTCTCCTATTTGCAAAGCCCCCCAATAAATTTTCGCTAATTTTTCTACCAATTCTGCAAATTTCACAGCATGATCAATAGATTTACCACAGACTATTACGCCATGATTTGCCAACAAGGCTGCATTTTTAGTTTTAAGTGCATTAAGAGCAGTTTGGCCAATTTCTTCTGTGTGAGCAATTCCAAATTCAGAAACATCAATAGATCCCCCTAGAAAAATATACATCTCTTCCATTATGATTGGTATGCTTTTTCGAACAGTTGAGAACATTGATGCGAAAGTTGAATGAGTATGGATAACAGATTGGACTTTAGGACGTGATTTATAGATTGCGATATGCATTTTTGCTTCAGTAGACGGTAGTTTTCCAGCGCTTAAAGGTGTCCCATCAAAATTTAAATGTACAATTTCATCCTTTGTAAGTGTGGAATATTGATTGAATGATGGTGTAATAAAAAATTCTTCTTTCTTCCCATTCCTTACACTTACATTACCTTCACCTGCTTCTACTAAGCCTTTCTTAAAAATCGCTTTAGCCCCATCAACCACATCCATCCGTAGCTTATCTTCTTTAGTTAATGACATAAAATTAATAATTAAGAGTGTGTTAAAAATATATTTTGAAATAAGAAAATATAAAATAAGACTTCATTTAATAATTCAAAATACTCTTTTCTTATATAAAAAATAAAAAAATATCAATTATGATTATATAAATAACTATATTTCTTAAAAGCTTCTCAAATAATGACTCGAATCATATTGCACTGCGATTTAGATTGCTTTTTCGCAGCGGTAGAAATAAGAGATACCCCACAATATAAAAATAAACCTGTTATAATAGGTGCTGATCCAAAAGAAGGAAAAGGAAGGGGAGTTGTTTCAACGTGTTCTTATGAGGCAAGAAAATTTGGACTTCATTCAGGAATGCCTATTTCTCAAGCATACCTTAGGTGTCCTCATGGAATTTATTTGCGACCGAATTTTAAGAAATATACTGAAGCTTCGCAACTAGTTATGCAGGTATTAAAAAAATATGCAAAAGAATTCCAACAAATGGGAAATGATGAGGCTTATCTCGATCTCACAGACTCATGTTTGAACTATGACGAAGCAAAAGAAAATGCCTTACAAATCCAGAGGGAAATAAGTGAAAATATTGGAATTACAATTTCAATTGGGATAGCTCCTACAAAATCTCTAGCAAAAATTGCATCAGACTGTAATAAACCAAACGGAATAACTCTTTTTAAACCTGAAGAATTTAAGGATTTATTGAAGGATATGGATATTACACGCATTCCAGGTATAGGAAAAAAGTCTAAGGGATATTTCTATAAGAAGGGAATAAAAAAGATTGGTGATATCCTTGATATCAGCATATCAAAAATGATAAATTTATTTGGAGAACATGGTAAATGGATCTGGAAAATAGTGAATGGTTTTGACAATCGAAAGGTAAAAGAATTTCAAGAGGAGAGAAAATCAATCAGTAAAGAAAGAACATTTTTCGAAAACACAGATGACTTTCATGATATTTTATCAAGGTTAGGAGAAATCAACGAAAAAATCCATACAACAGTTATTAAACACCATATTGCATACAGGACTGTTTCACTAAAAATTAGATTTGAGGGTTACCTTACATATACGCGTGCTAAAACCCTTCCTTTTCATATTCAAGATAAAAATAGAGTTATGGAAATAATATTAGAACTTTTTAGAGAATTTTCTCGAAAGTTGAAAAAAGTAAGACTTGTGGGTATTAGATTATCTAATTTAGAAAGAAATTATAAAGTACGACAAACTAGTCTTTTAAGTTTCGCTTGTATTCCATAAAATATTCAGATAGGTTCTTTTTTAATTAGATCAACAATTTTTTTTTGTACAAAACCATTTGAAGCTATAATTCCAGGTGCAGTACAAAGACATTTGTTATCTTTAAAATTCAACTGAACACCGTTCAAATCTGTCACACTACCTCCTGCTTCTCTTACCAATAGATCCCCAGGGAGAAAATCCCATGAATTGGAAATTTGCAAATTTAATGGCTTTAAATATAGATCAGCACTTCCGTCAGCAACCATACAAAATTTTGCCATACCATCAATTTGTATGAATTTTTTAATACCAATTTTTCTAGCAAATTCCATTATCCAAGGTTTATCATAATGTAATGAGTGACAAAAGCGTATAGACTTTAAATCATCCTCTTGACTTACATTTATAGAATTAAAATCTCTATTGTCAAATGAAACTTGGGCCCCTTTACCATCCACTGCTGAAAAAATCGCAAGAGAAGACCCATTATAGTTAGGTGCTGCTATAGCACAAATCTTTGGAGTGGAATTTATCATAAACCCAATTCCTACAGCATAATATAATCCCTTTTGGAATCCCATAGTACCATCAATAGGATCTATCGTCCATTGACGTTGAGAAGGTTTCCCGCGATACTCAAACTTCTCTTTGATATCTCTTAAATTGTCTAAATTTAAATCATTAAAACATTTTTTAATCTGCTTTTCGGCTTTATTATCAATAAATTCGATGTTTTCCTCTTCTGCTATTATCATATCTTCAGGAAAATGATATTTTAATCTAGTTGTTATATACAATTGAGACGCAAGATCAGCTAAAGTCACAGGTGATCGATCTCCTTTCAAAAATGATTTAACACCTCTTTCTCTAAACCATTCTGTAATTTTAATTGCTGTTCGTACTAACTTAACCGCAATTCTTAATTCTTTATTAAACCTAGACATAAATCTCAAACATTTTTTCTATTAGATAATATATGTTTTTTTTATAGACTATTAACTAGTGTATAAAAATATATTTTACTTTATTATAGCCTGTATTTCAAAAAGATAATTTTCCAATGAAGTTGATACTCTATTTGTAGGATCAGGACGATGTATCTTTCTTTTTAATTCTGATTCAAAGTTATATTCAGTCAGAAGCCATAATAATTTATGCAATTCAATAGATTTCTTAAAGTCATTATCAATTTTATTATGTTTTAAATATGCATCATAAAATGCATTATTAAAAGAAGGTATATTTAATGGTTTTAGAATTAGATATTCCATTTTAATGAAATCTTGAGCTCGGGGACCAACCCACCAATCATCAAAATCTACTAATCCATTCAAATGAATTAAACCCTGCTCTTCCTTAACAATAACGTTTTGACTACAAAAATCATTATATAATAAAACAAATTCATTTTCCTCTTCAATTAATGTCAGATGATCTTTATAATAGTCTCGTATTTCGCTTCCAAAATCAATTTTATTCTTTTTTGCTTCTTGTATCTCAATTTCTAATTGGTTATTAAAATATTCTAAATATGACTGTTTTACATTTTTTCCAATATTGCTAATATTTCTGTAAAAAGATTCAAATTTTATTTCGTGTAAATTTCCTAAATATTCTCCTAAATAGCTAAAAATATTTATAAAATTTTTAGTATTCAAATTTTTTCCTTCATTAATATATTTATTAATGAGCTGAAACAAAGGTTTTCCTCGAATATATTCTTGTACTGAGAAAATATATGGAATTATTTCCTTTGTCTCGTCATAATAAATTAAATTGCTTACTGGAATAATAGGAGGTTTTTCCTTATCAAAGATATAAGCTCCAGTTTTAGCATTAATGATTTTATTTACTTTTTCTCTCAGATTAGGGTCATTAGGTGTTAATGTTTTATCTAAAAATGGAAATAAAAGTTTTTGTTTAACTAAATTTTCAAATTGAAAAAATTTATTGGTTCGAAATCTGAAGACTAATCGACTATTTTCAAACATTACCTTATATATCGTGTTAATATCTGCTCTATAAGGTCCTGTTATTTTTCTCACTTTACCTTGCTGAACTAAAATATCGATTTTTGAAAATGTGTCAATAATATCTCGAAATTGATATAGATCTTTTCTACCTATGGAGTATAATTGATAAATTTGTTTGTTATTACGTAAGTAATTAACAGTAGCTTCTATTCTTTCCCTACTTATAGGATCAATTTCAGTTTGTAATTTTGAGGTGATATGATTAACTTCTTCGTCATTTTTTGATAATAAATCCCCGTATAAATGCATAAAAGCATAAGTCAAACCAAGTCTTTCTTTATCGTTCTCAATTTTAATATTGTAAATCTTTGTTCGTATATCGTTTATTTGTTCTTGTAATTGCAGAAGTTCTAAGAGATTATCGTTCACAGCATAATAATATAATTTTGAACACATATTTACTAAATTACTTATACTAGATACTATACCACTGTATTTTCTTTGGTTTGATGGAATTAATTGAAAGAAGTTTTGAGAGTTTTCTTCTAATCCGCAAAAAACAGAGAAATTTTCATTTATTAATTGTACATATGATTTACAAATTTTAATATTATAAAAAGAATCGTTTAATCCTCTTAAATTGGAGAATTTTGTCAATTTTTTTAACCAATTTGGTTCAATCTCATTTTTAACAAATTTAAGAGGATCATTGTATAAATATATTTGATTCCTAGGATTAATAGATCCTAAAATATTTTCAAAATATGATCTTATGCCTTCTGATGATAAATTTTCTGAAATAGGAGGAGGTATCATATAATTAAGTTCATCAAAATGTTTTCCTAAATGTTCAATCTGCTGTATTACTTCATCTGCGTCGGCACCATAAATTCCAATAAGAATAGGATTTTTTTTTGACGTTAATTCCATTGCCAATTCAATAAGTTTTATATTTTCTTCCATTTTAACTGAAAAGAGAGGATTAACTCCCATACTTCCAAAAAGTAATAGTGCGTTGGCGTCGTTTGTAAGAATGTGACGGATAAGAAGTGAATTTAAGTTATCGATAATCTCACTATTTCGATTGAAGAAAGTCAAAGTGTTACATATAACCCCATTGATTTGTGGCATTCTATACTCCTATTCTATTGTAACAAAGATAAGTCGAATTTCGATATCTATATGTGGATATTGCTCTTTAAGTTTTAATATGATTTCTGAATAATAATTATTATTCGAATTTTATCAAAAATTTTACAATTTTCATAATAATAATCATTTATTAAATTTAAATAAATTTGATACACTGTGTAAAGAAAGAATTTATACTATGAAAGATACTTTCTTTCGATTTCTCCTCTAGGAGATTTTTCTTCAAACAATATTGCTTGAAAAGAATAAATTTTAGTATCAAGATCTTTCCAAGCATTCGCAGGAAGCATAGCTTTTTGACAAGTATGATTAAGAAAAGTATCAACATCCCAATTCCTATTATGATCGACAGGAACTTGGGGGAGAAGTAATCCTCTTCGCCATCCTTTTTCTGCAATAAGTCCATCTCTTCCGATTACAATTTTATCACGATATTCTTTGGGAGTGCTTACAATAATTAATTCTGGGGGTGTCAATACTGATAATTCAATAACAATATTATCCATTTCTTCAAGAGTCACGGAAGGGAATCTAGGATCTTCAATAGCAGAGCTGATTGATACTTTATGGATAACGTCATAAAGAGAATATTTAGGTTCAATATACCCAATACAACCTCTTAATGGATTACCAGAGACTGCATGTTTATTTAAGGTAACAAAAGCACCATATTTATCATTGAAATTTTCTTTTATATAATCTGGAACAGGAATTACTCTATTGTTTTTAAGAAAAAATTCAATATTTTCTCGAGCAAATTCAATTAGCATTCGACCATCCTCTAAACTAAATTTCTCTTCATAGGACATATTCTGCTTCCTATAATTGATTTGAGTTATGTATTATTATATTACTTAGACATTTATACTTTATAACTTGCTTTAATAATTTGTCCATTTGAAATATTTTTTTCATTATTTATTTCAGTTCCTCTTAAAAAGACTTTCCAAATTAGAACAGTGGAATTACAATTTTCAAATGGGGTGTATTTTGCTTTTGTTTTAAATTTTTGAGATCTAATTGGAAATTTGGAG
>JAHQWY010000219.1 GCA_029856445.1 Promethearchaeia archaeon | reverse complement strand
GCTAATTGATTTATTATGTGTTTAGCTATTCCAGGAAAAATCTTGAATATTGAAGGAAATTCTGCAATAGTGGATTTTGATGGGATAAAACAAAAAGTTATTGTAGCTTTAATTCAAAATCCAGAAGTTGGAAAATTCGTTATCGTCCATGCGGGGTATGCAATTGAGCAAATGGATGAAAAGGATGCGTTGGAGGCAATAGAACAATGGAAGGAACTTGCTGATGAACAAAATTTAGATTTATCTGATGTATTATAAAAAATTTGTCAGCAACTATTTTAAATAATTCTATAAATCAAATAATTGTGCTTTTAAGTGTTTTAACTTCAAGTAGAGACTTTTGATTGCTTGAACCGCTTTAGAGGTCTGATTAAAATCAATAGGAGAGTCACCATTCAAATCAGCTTTTCCTATTTCGGGATCGAAAGGAATAGAATGATAAAGAGGTATTTCCCACTCTTTAATACGATTATTAATAATTTCCTTTTGGGATTCATCAAATAATTTGTTAGCAATCAAGTAGATATTGATAACTCCCAATTTTTTAGAAAGGTCTATGATTTTTTTACATAAATCTAATGATTTTTGGGAAGGTTCTGTAATTACTAACATCACATCGATACCTTTAGCCGTCCCTCGCCCTAAATGTTCTATGCCCGCCTCAAAATCAACAATAATTACTTCATCTCTTTTCACAAATAAATTATATAAAAGAGTTCTTATTAATGCGTTTTCTGGACATAGGCATCCTGTAGCGGGTTCTTCAATTCCCCCTAAAACCAGCAATTGTAAACCATCCGGCCCCGATACCTTAAATCTATCAGGAATATCAGAGACTTCAGGGTTAATATTATAAACTCCAGCACCAGCACCTTTTACAACTGTTCTTTCTTCAATCATCGATTTCATTTCTTTAATTGGAACGATTTTATCTTTAGTATTCTCATCCAAGCCTAGAGTGTAACTTAGATTCATTGCTGAATCATTATCTATTGCCAGAACCTTAAATCCATCTTTGGCAAATAATCTTGCTAAAGTACCTGCTATTAAAGTTTTCCCAACTCCACCCTTTCCTGAGACGGCTATTTTCATTCAGATCAAACATAATTTTTATTTTTAATTCATTTAGGAATTTCTATGATATGAATTTCACGTTTATTAATTAGAATTAGATTCTTTAGAATAATAACAAAAATAAAGATATTAACCCAAATAATTTTTTAAAGTTAAAAAAATAGTATATGTATAAATCCTCGAATACTTACAAAATTCTTGACTTGGATGATATTTAAAGAAGAATTATTAAGAGATAACTATTCATTTGAACAAGCAGAATTAATTCAAATCAAATATCAAAACAAAATTAAGAATTTAAAAAAAGACGATGTTCAGAGTATTAAGTCAATAAAAACTATAGCCGGAGTAGATATCTCATACATTCAAGAAGGAGATAAAGAAATTGGTGTTGCATGTGCCGTACTTTGGAATTTTAAAAAAAAAAAAATGGAGGAACATTATTTTGCACACGATTTCATTACATTTCCATATAAACCAGGTTTTCTAGGATTCCGAGAATGTAAATTATTATTTAATGTAATTTCAAAACTTCCTAATAATCCAGATCTTATAATGTGTGATGGGCATGGGAAGATTCACCCCAGGAGATTTGGAGAAGCTGTACATCTTGGCTTACTTGTGGATATTCCTACAATAGGTATTGCGAAAAATCCATATATT
The DNA here is from genome assembly GCA_029856445.1 of Promethearchaeia archaeon. Classification (GTDB taxonomy): domain Archaea; phylum Asgardarchaeota; class Lokiarchaeia; order Sigyniarchaeales; family SOKP01; genus Loki-b32. The sequence goes on along the minus strand of JAHQWY010000219.1, from coordinate 4,639 downwards.
GGATTTTATAATAAGAATGAAATTAAGAAATTAAAGGGCTATAAAATTCCTGTATGGGCAAAAAACCATGAAAAGTTTGAAAATAACGCTCCAGATGAAATATTAGGTTATGCTATCTGTTTAAATGATGGTTCAAAATCAGTATTTATTAGTGTAGGGTATAAAACTACTCTCGACATTGCTTTAAAAATTAGCTTAATTACAGCGATAGGGCATCGACAACCAGAACCATTATATTTAGCAGATTTATTATCTAGAGAAAAAGCAAAATCTTTTAGAATTTGATGTAAAAAAACAATAATTTTATATCATTTAGAAATTTCATTGAGCATTTTTGCTGCAAGCTCTCTTACGTCTACATCTGAATCTTTTAAAAGTTCCTTCAGCAACTTTCTAAATTCTTCTGATTCAAAATTAAATTTACTCAAAGCCTTAATAAGATTATATCTGATAAGCCAATCCTCATCATGAATTAATTGCAAAAACGTATCATAGACTCTTTTATCTCGTATCTCACTTAATAATTTTATAGAAGTTCTTCTAATTTGATTGTTTTGACTGTTTAAATCCTTGATAAGTGCATTAACAATAACTTGTTTTTTGTTATCATCCAATAGACTGTACATTCTCTTGAAAAGAGTAATTTGAAAGTGCTCTGGAAAATCATAAGCTATTGAATTAGTAGTCTTTTCTATATCAATTAATCCCATTTTTTCAGTCTCTAATTCTGATAATTTTTTCTTCAAGAGATCAGTTTCTTCCTGAGATTTTAATAATTCAGATTTTGTATTTTCATATTGTTCCTGTATCTTAGCATATTCTAATGCATCTTCTGTGGAAAGTATTGCAGGTTCAGGATGATTTTCTAATTCTTTTTGTAAAAACTTTAATTGGACATCATAATCTTCTATTTGTAAGCTTAAAGCTTTAATCTTTTTATTAGCTAATTCTAATTCTTCTGATTTTGTTGATTCGATTTTTTCTTGCATTTGAGCATTTAGTTTCTCTAATTCTGAAGTTAGGGCCTCAATTTTTTTATTAGCAGAATCTATTTCTTCTGTACTCACAGCTTCGGCTTTTTCTTTCATTTTAGTGTTTAAAACTTCTATTTCTGCAGTTAAATCCGCAATTTTTTTGTTAGCTAATTCTAATTCTTCTGAGTTTACAGCCTTCCCCCTTTCCTGCAGCTTTGCTTTTAGTGATTCTATTTCAACTCGTAATAAACCATTCTGTTCCATTAATTGAAAATTCAATCTTTTTATATTCACCATTTCTTCGTTTTCTTCTGTTTGTGTCTTATTGGTTTCTTCAAGTTCAATCTTCTCTGATTTTAAAGATTCAAGTTGGTTTTTTAAATCCTCAATTTGATTTCTATATTCTTCACTCTCTTCAGATAATTTCAATATTAATTCTTGTGCTTCAATTAGTTCATCATTTTTGCTCTCAACAGATTTAAGTTCATCTTGTTCTCTTTGAGAAGTTAACTCTTCTATCTTATCATATAATTTTTCGATATTTTCATCTCTTTTTATTAAATCTTTCCGTTGAGATGCAATCATTTCTTTTAAAATATTAATTTCGCTTGGGATATCACTTTGGGCAAAACTAATTTGATCTCCTTGTTCTTCAATTAATAAATGCTGTTCTTTTATTGTAAATTTCAAACGATTTATCTCTTCTTTCATTGATTTTATTTGAGACTCCAACTGAGCTCTTGTCTTGGTCTCTATTTCAACAGTATCGATTAAATCCTTCAAATCTTTATCCATCGCACTAGTATCCAATTAGTTTAATTTAATTAGAAAATTCACTTTTTCAAATATATTAATGGTGTTCGATCCTTTAAACTTTTAGTTTCTTTATTGAATTAAACACTGAAAAGCGTGCTTCTCCTTCGAAATAAAAGGAATATATTAATTTTTTGGATTAAAAGTTACAAAATCTTAATTTCTTTGATAATATCTCCTTGAGTTATTGAGTCAACAACATTTTGGTCAGCATTTGGATCTGATACCACTCCAAATATCGTGTGATTATTATTAAGATGTGGAGTGGGAACGTGGGTAATAAAGAATTGAGAGCCATTTGTATTTTTTCCTGCATTTGCCATAGCTAATAATCCTGGTTTATCAAATTTTCTTCCTGATTGAAATTCATCTGCAAAAGGATAACTTATATTTTTTCCCTGAAATGGAAATGAATTAATTCCTTTTTTTGTAGGACCATGATACCCGGTACCTGTAGGGCATCCCCCTTGTATCATAAAATTAGCTATTACACGATGGAACTTCAAACCGTTATAATAACCCTGTTTAGCTAAAAATAAGAAACTAGCAACAGTCATTGGAGCTTCTTCATCAAATAAATTAAGATTTATCTCTCCTTTAGTTGTAACCATTACAATTTTAGTCATACTGCAAAAAAGTTTCAACAGTTTTTAATCGTTATGCTTTAACCCATTATTGGTAGTTTTCTTGATTTGATATAACAAAAATTGGTCTACAGAAGTAATTTATTCAAATTAATTATGATTATAAATATGAATGTATCAATAAAAGAAAAAACACAGATAGAAAATTCACATCCTAGTCAATTGTACGAGACTGACCATTCAAATGAATATATAATTGAGGTTCAAGATCTCACAAAATCATTCAATGGTCTAAAAGCAGTTGATGGAATTAGTTTGAAAATTCGTAAAGGTGAATTATTTTCACTTTTAGGTCCTAATGGTGCAGGGAAATCTACAACTATTAGAATGCTTACCACAGTATTAAAACCCTCAAATGGGGACGCAAGGATTACAGAGTACAGTCTAATAAAAGAAAAAAGTAAAATTAAACCTCTTATTGGAGTATGCCCTCAAGAGAATGTGGTTTTTGAAGCCCTGACAGCAGAGGATAATGTAGAATTTGTTGGTCGAATGCATGGAATGAACCCAGCTGATTTAAAAGAACGTACAAAGTTTTTATTAGAGAAAATGAATATTGCAGGACGTAAAAAGGCAACAAAAACTTTTTCCGGAGGAATGAAACGACGATTAAATCTCGTAATGAGCCTTATTCATCAACCACAAATTCTTTTTCTTGATGAACCGAGTGCTGGTCTAGATCCTCAAGCAAGACGTCTTGTTTGGGATTTTATCAAAGAACTTAAAAATACAGGAATGACAATTGTCCTTACCACCCATGATATGATAGAAGCTGACGCATTAAGTGATCATATTGCCATCATGGATCAGGGCAAAATTATTGCTTTTGGAACCTTAGATGAATTGAAAAGTGGTTCAAGTAATGGTAATATTCTTGAGTTAAGTTTCTCTACAAGAAAAGCACTCATAAAAGCGAAAAACACTCTAACACAAATGAAGAATGTGAAAAGTGTTAAAGAAATGCAAAACAACAAATTAACCATCTCCTTTTCAGGAGGAATTGAAACTTTTAAACAAGAAATTTTACCCAATGTAGATTCATTTAAATCACTACATTTTAGGGAAGATTCTCTTGAAGATATATTTTTAAAATTAACTGGTAGGGGGTTACGTGATTAATGTATTCACTTGATGTAAAAGCATGGTATATCGCTAAAAAGAATATAAAAGAAAAGCTTAAGAACCTAGGGTCAATGTTTTGGACAGTTGCATTTCCAATTATGATGCTACTTGTTTACAAATTAGCCTTTAGTGAAAGTGATGATGTTGCTATGATAAATGGATTAACAGTTTTTGATGTAGAATTTCCGGGGATAGTGGTTTATACAATAGGTATGTCCACAGTAACAAGTGCAGTAATGTTTGCTATGAGTAAAGTAGACGGAACATTAGAGAGAATCGATTCGATGCCTGTAAGTCGTGGAAATGTATTTTTAGGAGCTGTAATCTCCGAGACCATTTTTATGAATCTACAGCTTATTTTAGTATTTGGATTTGGCTATGGTGTTTTAGGGGCTCACTTTGAACTTGCAATGTTACCACTTGGATACTTAATTGCTATGATTTTTGGTATTGGATGTATCGGATTAGGTCTAATTATTGCGAGTTTCCTCGGTTCTCCTGAAGGTGCAAATGGAATTGCCATGTTATCTCATATGGCACTAATGTTTGTTTCAGGATCTTTTTTCCCATTGGACAATGCCGGAGTATTTTTCACTCCACAATATTGGGTTAAACAAGTTTATCTCCAACTGACTGTAGTTGGAGATTTCTTTACAGATTTGCTATATAGTGGTACTATAATACTACCTACTTCTGAAGCATCTTTCTTTCCCATATGGAGCGGAATCTTAATTATTTTAGCATTTACTTCTACATTTATCTTTTTGGGAATAAAAATCTTTCAGAAAAAGACATCGCTTTAAAATTATTTGCATTATTATTTATTTTTTTTTAATTTTTATTTTTAAATTTATTAAAATTAGATATTTTCTGATTTTTTTTCTCTCTGATACGAATTTTACATGATTGTTGTAATTCGGTGAAAAATTTAAAAAGAATTACATTTATAGATTTTTATATACCTTTTTTAAATTAATTAAAAATAACTACAAAAATGGCTAATAACAACATCTCATTTTTCTTCAATCCAAAGACTATTGCGGTTATAGGGGCAAGTGCGACGAAAGGAAAGGTAGGAAATACTGT
>JAHQWY010000218.1 GCA_029856445.1 Promethearchaeia archaeon | reverse complement strand
ATCATTTTTCAAACGAAATTTAGTTTCACAGAAAGGGTATTCTGGAATCTCCTTTAGTAAATCACGTAAAGGTTTTCCTGTTTCAACCAATATACTAAGCATATTAGCGATTGTTAAAATTGAATCAGGACCTAAATGATTATCTGGCCAAATATAGGTTCCTGAAGTTTCACCGCCTAGAAATCCACCTTGTTCTTTTAAAGCGATAGCAACTTTTATATCCCCAACTTCAGTCCTAATTACTTCGCATCCAAGTGGATTTAAAACATCTTCCATCAAACTTGAAGAATTAATAGCAGTTGCAACTTTCATATTTTCTTCTGTAATTAACGTTCCTTTGTATTTCTTTATATAAAATTTTGCCATAAGAGCTAAAAGTCTAATAGGATCTACAATTTCCCCATCTTCATCTAAAAATATTACTCTATCAGCATCACCATCCAGAGCAATCCCGATATCATCTTGGTCTGAAGATTTAAGAAATTTAGAGACTTGAATTAGATTTTCCTTACTTGGTTCTGAATTACGCCCTGGAAATTTACCGTCCATTTGTGCATTCAAAGTTATGATATTAACATCATAAGCACTTAGTAAACGGGGAACAATGTCACAGCCTGCTCCATTTCCAGGATCAACAATAACATTAAATTTTCTCCCATCAAAGGATATTCGATTTGTTATATCTAAAATATGCATTTCATTAATGTCATCAACTTGAGTTACTTTACCAACCTCATCCCACTCTATGTTTATAAATGCTTTTTCATTATAGATTCTTTCAATTTCCATCTCTTGCTCAGGTGTAAATCCCATGCCTGAAGGATTCCAGATTTTTAATCCAATATATTCAGGAGTATTATGACTAGCTGTAATCATAACTCCCGCATCCGCTTTTAAAAAGCGCAATGACATGGCTAAAGTGGGGGTAGTAACGATCCCTAGAGTCTTGACAGCACACCCTGTACTCACTAGCCCAGAAATTAATGCATATTCAATGGGTAAAGCAGAAGTTCTAATATCTTTCCCGATTACAACAACACCAGTTCCTTTAAGATAAGTTCCCAAAGAAAGACCCACATCTAAAGCCATTTGAGGTGTAAACATAACATCTGATTCACTATAATTTTGGAATACACGACGAATTCCTGAAGTACCAAACATAATTCCTGCCATTAATGTTTCACTTTTGTTTGAATATTGAATATATATTATAAGATTTTTTTATATGATAGAATGATATAATGAAGATTTCTAATAATATTTTCCTAGTCTTTCGAACATGGTGTTAGATTTTAATATGATCAAAGTCTATTCGATTAGTAATTTGAAAATGAGAAATTATTAATTTTTTACATGATTAGCTTTATTTAAAAATAGAGATTATTTTATACTGTTCATTTTCCTCAAAAAAATGATCTTTCAAGGTTTATTTAATATTTTGGATTTGTATTGTAATGATATTGACCTTTTTTATAACAATATAGATCATTATTTTAGAGATAAAATAATTGAATCATTTGGTACTAGTCCTATTGAAAAAGAAGATATGGTGGAAATACTAGATGAAATCACCCTATTTCTGATAAAAGTTTTTGTTGAGTTAGGTTTTGAGCTTAATGAGGTTGAAACTGAATTTTTGGATCCTTTTTTAGAAATTCAAGAGGACGAAATCAAAGCTATTAATTCACCAGTTGATCTTTATGAAAGAAAAATCGCTCCAATTCTTTATGAAATTTTTCTAGAGAAGATAGTAGATTATTTAGTTGACCCTGAAGTGGCTCCTTTGATGTTAAAGTTTAAAGATGAAGGATTTTTACCAATAGAATTTATCATGGAATTAAGAAATTTGAAAAATTTACTTGAAAATGTTCGTGAAAAGCAAGAAAATTTAAGAAAATATATTCAAGTTCAGAAGTATATTATTAATAAATTCTGGGAGAATAAAAAAAGGATAGAAAGTCTAGAAGATATAGAGGAGCCTGAAATTAAATTACAGATTATTTATTTAATATATCGTATTATTCATTTTTTCCACCTACAAATAGCATTTGATTTTTCTCATATCAAATCTTATTTGAAAGAAAATTTAGATGAATGGCTTATTGATGTTCCTCTAGTTTCTTTAAAAAATCCTGATATATATTTTTGTGGCATTTATTTAGCTGAACACTTAGGAGTAGAACTAGATATTGAAAAAATTAGGGATTTCCTTTTAGATTTATATGATCATGCAAGAGATAGATATGTTGCTCCTTTGATTGAAGCAACTGATGGGGTATATTACTTTACTAAATCAACTGATATGATGAAATTATGGCTAAATTCAGAGCAAATAAATGGGTTAATTCAAGCCGATCCAGTATATTTTGAACCAAATTATTTAAAGAATCTAGAAACATCTCAACTAGTAGTTATCTTAAAACTTTATCGCCAATTAGGCATAAAGAAGATGGAAAGCGAAGTAGAAGCTATAAAGGAAGAAATAGAAAAAAGAATTGCCTCTGAGGGAATAAAGCAGTTCAGAGATGGTTTTGTTTCTTCAGAAGCCACATATTATGTCTTATTTAGTCATTACATGAATAACACCCTTGAAAAGTTAAAAGATTATGATATACTTGACAATGTTGTCTCTAGAATTTATAGAAATCTAGAATTCCTTGATTTTTCAATAGACACCAATTTTGATTTGATAAGTGAACTATTCTATTCATTAGAAAGTTTAAAGTTGTTTAATTGTATAGAGACAAAGGAAATGATAATTCATCTTGCTAAGTTCCTTTTTCCTAAGGAAGTAGTCGAGAAAATATCCGCTATTAAAGAAATTCGTAAGAGTAAAGCTAAATTCCGGCATCTCAAGGTAAATAGAGTGACTGGAGAAACGATCTATTAAAATTGTATTCTATACATAAAAATTGGTAGTTATTTTTTTACATGGTTTTAATAACAACAAATTTTTAATTGATTCTAAACAATAAATAAGATAATAAAAATATCTACTGATTTTGATGGATTTAAAACAATTTGAACTCATTTATAAAGAAAATAGAGTAAAAATTAAGGACAAATCTAATATTGAATCTAAATTAGAAACTATTCTTGGATCGAACAACTATTCTACAAAAGATATAGATATACTAGCATATTCAAAAGACTCAACTTTAATAGGTTTTAATTGGGAAATCGAGGGTAAGGTTGCGGGTTTCGCTGATTTCATCACATGGCCAGAAACAGTAGAACAGATTAGTGAAATTCTAAAGTTAGCAAACCAAGAAAAAATTCCAGTAATTCCTTATGGAGAAGGATCTGGGGTCGTGGGAGGAGCTATACCCATCTATGGGGGAATTATTATTGATATGAAAAAATTCAATAAAGTTTTGGTAATTAATGAAAAAAACCTTACCGTAACTGCTGAGGCAGGGATTAATGGCATGAATTTAGAACGACATTTAAATGCGAAGGGATTTACATCTGGTCATATTCCTCAATCATTATATACGTCTTCCTTAGGTGGTTGGATTGCACATCGTGCTGCGGGACAATTTAGCACAAAATATGGAAAAATTGAAGATATAATCTTAGGATTGGAAGTTGTATTACCACTAGGAGAAATTATTAATTTCAAAACGATTGCAAGAGCATCTACAGGTCCACAACTTGATAAATTATTTATTGGAGGAGAAGGAACATTAGGGGTAGTTACTAAAGCAACCTTAAAAATTTGGCCTTATCCGGAAAAGAGAGCATTGATTTCATATGTTTTTCCTTCAATTGAAAGTTCATTTGATGCCGTGCGAAAAATTTTAAGAGAACAAATTTATCCTGCTGTAATAAGAATTTATGATAAATTTGAGACTGCTCGACATTTTCCAGACATTGATGCTGTAAAAGATAAGGTAATGATAATATTTCTTTGTGAAGGAACTTCACAGCTTGTTGATTTAGAGGAAAAAATAACAAAAGAGAAATGTACCAGAAATTCAGGAATCGAATGTGGAAAAGGTCCAGTAGAACATTGGTTGGAAACAAGATTTCGAGTGACCGAAACATCTTCAATGCCCCCTTATAAAATTGTATTTGATACTCTTGAAGTAGCAACTTTATGGGATAATGCAGCAGAAGTCTACCATCTTGTTCTTAAATCAATGAACGAATTTAAAGGTGTCTTAATGACTAGTGCTCATGTGTCTCATTTTTACCCTAATGGTGTTGGAATTTATTTCTCATTTGGAGGAGTGCCACCAAAAGGAACCTCCGATTTTAAATTTTATCAGGAATGTTGGGATACTACAATTAAAGCGGTTTTAGATGCGGGAGGTTCAATTGCACACCATCATGGAATTGGGATTAACAGATCTCATTGGATGGATAAAGAGTGGGGTGTAGCTATGAAAACTATGAGACAAATCAAAAAAGTTCTTGATCCAAATAATATATTAAATCCCGGTAAAATTTATTTGGAAACTTGGAAAAGAGGTGAAAATTGAATGGGGATTGAAGATACACTAAATAAATACAAATGGATGATACCTTTACTTCAAAAAGCTGATAGAGAAACTAGATCAATCCTAATGAAAAATTTTAGGCAAAGAAAGAAAAATTTCTTTCCAGAAGGTGATTATAAAGCTGATATAGAGAATCTGGCAAAATGTATGCTTTGCCCTAACATGTGCAGGTTCGATTGTGGAACATTACAAGCTAAACTAACCGAAACTATGAGCCCTGCTTATAAAGCTAGGATTGGATATTATCTCACTACAGGAAAGATAGATTATTCTGAAACTGAGTTTATTAATTTGATGTATAAATGTACAAATGAGGAATCGTGTAAGATTTGGTGTCCTTTTGATTTCTCAGTTGTCTCTTTACTTGAAACAGTACGAGATGATATTAATGCCAGAGGATTAATGCCAGATTTCTGTAAAGAACAAATCGAAAAATTAAAAAACTCAAACACAATTGAAGAATATGATATTTTCAGAACCTATAAAGAAAAAGGTATTCAAAATATTGAAAGTGATGGGAGCGATGAAGTATTTTATTACATTGGCTGCGAGACAATGAAATTTCCAGAAGTTATTAAAGCAAATATAGAAATTTTGAAGGCTGCTGGGATTAAATTTTCTACTAATTTAGATAAAAAAGTATGCTGTGGAGGACCTGCTTTCAATATTAGGGATATGGAAACTGCTCGTGAATTTGCAAATAAAAATAGAGAACTTATTGAATCTACAGGTGCAAAAATTATTATATCAGATTGCCCTGGTTGTGTAATAACTCTATCTAGCAGATATAAGAAAGTTGGGGTTAATATTGAAAAAGAGATTATACATACTACCACATTTTTTGCTAAATTGATTGATAATGGAAAATTAAGATTTACAAAAGAATCTCCTGAAGAATTTAGAAAGATCACGATTCATGATCCATGTCTTATTGTGCGAAATTTAAACGATGTTGCATCGATAAGAAATATTCTTAGTCATATTAAAGGTTTAGAACTCATCGAACCAATTTATAATAAAGAATTTGTTCACTGTTGTGGGTGGAGTGGTACATCTCATTGGGCAGATAGAGATTTAGCTATTAAAGAAGCACAAAATCGAATTAGTGAATTAAAAGAAACTGGGGTAAATATTTTCATATCTGCATGTCCACTCTGTGAGTTAGGTTTAGGTTATGGTTTAAGAGAAACAGAAAAAGAGAAATATAATATATTAGATATATCTGAAATATTAATAAAAGTGCTATAAAAAATAGAAAATTAAAAAAGTTATTAGGAGTTGTATTATGAGTGATTTAATATGCGTTTTTGATGTTGGGACAACTGGAGCTAGAACTGTTGTTTTTGATATCAATGGAAAAGTAATAGCAAGAGATTATGAAGAATATCAAATTCTAAAACAACCTGTTGGAATTTCAGAACAAGATCCACTTATCTGGTGGAACACCATAAAAAAAACTTGTAACAGTGTTTCACGGAAGGTTAATACTAATGATATCGTAGGTATTTCTGTAGCCTCTCTTAGAGAAACTTTTACTTTTATAGATAATGAGGGAAATCCTTTACAACCTGCTATAACATGGATGGATGATAGAGGAGAACCGACCACTAGAGAATGGGTCGAAAAAGATGGTGGAACTAGAAGATCATTACCTAAGATTTTATGGGTGAAAGAAAATAACCCAGAAGTTTATGAAAAAGCATTTAAAATTGCCTTTGGGGATACTATTATTTATAATAAATTATGTGATGCATATTTAACAGATTATACGAATGCAACTTTTGGAATCCTTAACTTAGAAACCTTGACATGGGATGAGGGATTGTCCGAGCGTTTTAAACTTCCTATTGATTTATGGCCTGAGCTTTGCCCTCCTGGAGAGGTAGTTGGTGA
>JAHQWY010000217.1 GCA_029856445.1 Promethearchaeia archaeon | reverse complement strand
AACTTCATTGTTGATTATTTGATTGTATTCTGAATAATTTAAGGTAATGCCATATAAATTATCATTTACACTATTTTCTGAAATCCAATTATATCCCTGACTTGGGAAGCCGCCAAATGCCTCCAAACATATTCCATGAAATTTATTATTATTACACTCATTTCTCGAAATATTACTATACATACTTTCAAGTAATATAATCCCATCTTTATTGTTATTATTTATGAAATTTCTAATTATGGAAGCATTTTGAGTAAAAGCTAGCATAATTCCAAAATCTTCATTATTAGTTACATTATTTAAAAAAATCTTAGCCTTCTCCATGCCCAAAATTCCCCCAAAATTACCATTAATATTGTTTTCTGAAATATTATTTGAGCCAAAAGAGAGAATCCCTATTTGATTATCAGTTATGTAATTATTAGATATTGAATTGTTATCACCCACTATTGTAATCCCAGCATCATTAAATGTACAATTATTTTGTGTTATTAAACCATTACTTACATTATATAATGTGATTGCTCCTGTAGGAGGATATGAATCTCCCGCTACTGAATTGAAGAGGAAACAATCTATGATCTTAAAAAAAACCGTTGAATTTTCAATCAATATGCAATTTCCCGAGTTTCCACCATCTATTTCCAATCCTTCTATAACATAAGGATCGGAATAAGTACCTGAGCCATTACATATTCCCGCAATCTTAGCATCGGACCAATTATTATTTATATGAATCTTTCCTGAAATTTCTAACATTTTTAAACTATCATTATCCATGACAATTTTAATTTCATTTGTCGTGTAGAGATTGGGATAATTAACAATTAAAGATGAAAATATTAATGTGAATCCAAAAAATAATAAAATTACTTTATTTATTACTGCATTAGGCTTCATTCTTTCTTCACTATAAATATTTCCCACTGGATAAAAACAATGTGAGTTAAAGATTTTTTCCTTCTAGGATATTGTATTATAAATGAATTTTTATATCTTATTGAAATAAGTTTGATTTTGATAAAGGATTAAAACTAGAGTACTTTAACTGAATTCTTATATATTATTTGTGAATTCCAGGATCTAAATAAGGAATTTCTGAATAAAGGATATTAGTACGCTTCTTTCGTAATTCTTCCAATAAAGCTTCTTCGGTAAATTCCTTGATATTCAAAAGAGTCCATCCATGCACTCCTCCACTTACTAAGCCGTCTGGTCTATGCATATCGGTTCCTGTTATCATCCCAATCTTATTATTATGTTTAATACAAAAATCATACGATGCATTATCATACACATTTTCAGGTTTAGAATCGTCATTAACAATTTCAATATAATCTATCCCCCAATCTAATAAAGTTTCACGTGTAGGATGATTTTTCATTTTGAATTCATATAAACTCCAAGGTATATGGTCACATACAACAATTCCATCTTGATCATGGGCTTTATTTATCGCTTCAATAATGAGATTTTCTGTTGTTTTATATTTAACTTTAGTTTCCCAATCTGAGACACCTAACAGATTTAAATGAATTCTATTGGTAGTTATTTCAATCCCACTTAAAATCAAAAACCCTTTATCAGCATATTCCTCTCTAACTTCATCAATCTTCTCTAAATGACGCATATTATTATGGTCAGTTATAGCTAAAGCATTATAGCCCATGGCGATGTGCCATTCAACATTTTGCTTTATCGTAAGAGCTCCGTCACTAAATATTGTATGTGAATGTTGATCAAATACAACATTATACTTAGTTTTATCGTATCCTGGAGGAATATGAGGAGTCACATCCTTCCAATCATCATCAGAATAAACCATAGTCAAAAATCTTTTTATAATACTTTATTTAAAATTTCATTAAGGAAAAAATTTGTAGTTTTTGGCATACTTTCTTTAAACCCTTTAACCCAATTTGAAAAATTGATATCATCTTTATTTTTTAAAAATTTATCCCATAAGAATGGCAGTCTTCTTATTTCAGAAATAATATTTTCAACGATGATTTCTTTTTCAAGTGCTTGCATTTCAATTTTAATGTTATGATTATTCATCTCCTCTATATAAGAATTAATAAGTAAGGAGTAAAAGTGAGGTTTCCCCCAATAAGCGATTTGACCACTTATTCCTACAATATCTTCAGCAGGATGCCCAACTCTGGACTCTTCCCAGTCAACGCCTAATGGGATTTTTTCTTTTTCTCCTTTCTTTGAAACGATTTCTGGTGGGTGAAACGCACCATGTATTAAGGTCCAATTAGTATATGGCTCAGTTATGAAAAAATTTCTATCTAATGATTCAATAGCATTTTTGAGTATATTAACATTTGAAATAATGTTTTCAATCAATTTCAAATCATCTGTTTTTAATGAATCCATGAATGAAACGGCATTCTCTTTAAACTTATATCTTGATTTGTAATAAGAATTTCGGAAAAAGATTTCTGGTAAAATTTTAATTTTATCATAAAAATATGAATGAATTCTTGCGAGTAATATACCACATAATTTTATCTCAGGTTCCTTAAATGGCCATTCTCCAATACTCTCTTCAAATTTAGTTATTAGAATATAGTTATTGGTAATATCATCGTATTCTGTATAATATACTTTTGGAATTGGAAAATTAGGATATTTTGATAAGTATCTATAAATTAAAATTTCTCTTTTTGATCTTTCATGCAAAATTTTAAGAATTAATTCTATTTTTTCACTAGAAGTTAAGATTGTCACTTTTCTTAAATCTGGATTTGACCAATGAAGTCCTGGATCATCATAATAAGCTTCAATTTTTAATTCTTCTATCTTTCTTGTTTTTTTTGTATCCTTAGAGATTATTTCTTCAAAAAATTTCTTTGTAAATCGATTCTTCATATAGTCCCCTTATTAAATAAATCAGTAATTAGGAAATATTAAAGGTTGTTGTTAGGAGATCCTCGTTACGTGAGGAGGATCCAACATATATGATATATTCTATTTTTTCTATGACCCATTTATTCTTATCATTATCATAATACGCCAGATCCTCTGCTTTTAAACTCAAATTAATAGTACTAGATTCACCTGGAGTTAACAACACTTTTGTAAACCCCTTAAGATCCTTGACAGGACGATCCACTGAGGGATTTTTATATCCAACATACATTTGTACAATTTCTTCTCCTATCATATTACCAATATTGGATACATCAATACTTACTCGAATTTCACCTTCAGAATTAATTGTATTTTTATCAATTCTAAGATTATCATATGAAAACGTGGTATAGCTTAAACCAAAACCAAATGGGAATGTGGGATCGTGTCCCTCTTTATCCATTAATTTATAACCATGATAATATCCATATTCAATTTCTTTTGCTGTAGCATCGAAGTAGGGAAGTTGATCTTCTGATTTTGGAAAAACAGCAGGTAATTTGGCACTAGGATTAATGTCACCAAATAGAATTTCCCCAAGTGCCGTTCCACCTTCCATTCCTGGATACCATAGCATCAAGATAGCTGAAACTTCATTTTTCCACGGTCCTACTATTATTGGTCCTCCTCCTTCTAGAGCTACAATACAGTTTTGGTTTACCGAAGCTATTGCTGATATCATTTCCTCATCTTTTTCATGAAGTCTTAACGAGATCCGGTCTCCTGTTCGTTCTTTAGTTCCTGATCCTTCTCCCTCATCTAAATGAGTATACCCTGCAACTATAATTGAAACATCTGAATTTTTGGCTAATTTTTTAGCTTCTTTAAGATCCTTTCCTTCATTAAATACAATATTGGTTCTATTTCCCACAATATTATTTATACCTTCAAGTGGAGTTATGACATAAGGAGGATAAACTCTACTACTTCCGTAATCTCCAATATTAGGAGTGTTTGCTAACTCCCCAAAAATAGCGATTTGTTTTAAATCATTTCTATCTAGCGGTAAAAATGAATTTTCGTTCTTTAAGAGTACAATGCTCTTTCTCGCAGCCTCTAAGGCTAATTCTGTGTGTTCTTTACAAGCAATTTTTTCCTTATTATAAATCTTAGGATCTCCTTTGTGCGCAAATTTGAGTTTTTGCCTTAAAATTCTCAATACAGCTTTATCAATTAACTCTTCAGTAAATCTCCCTTCATTTAAGTAATCTATCATCTTTGCTGGAGCCATACGCCATTCAAATGGCATCTCAATATCCACACCAGCATTTATAGCAATTGCTCCATTTCGAATTCCCCAAGCAAAATCAGTAATGACAAATCCTTGAAAGTTCCAGTCTTTTTTCAATATATCTCGTAGAAGGTGAGGATTATGACCACAATATTCACCATTGACTTTATTATAAGCATTCATAATGGAAGCAACACCCGCGTCGACACATTTTTTGAAGTGTGGAAGATATACCTCTCTTAAGGTTCTTTCATCGATGGACACATTTACTTCAAATCTAGTATTTTCTATACTGTTGCAAGCATAATGTTTAGCACATGCCATAATATGTTTTTGTACTCCGGTTAAAAGTGCTACTCCAAAAGCTCCAAGATGATATGTGTCTTCCCCATATGTTTCTTGGGCTCTTCCCCATGCAGGGTGTCTTAATAGGTTTATACAAACACCGCCAAAATAATTAGCTCCATGGGCTTTTGCTTCAATTCCTATCACTTCACCTATTTTTTCCTCTAAATCTAAATCCCATGATGCACCTCTTGCCATAGACACTGGAAAGCAGGTTGAATTTCCTATAACCACTCCTCTTGGTCCATCAGAAAAAAGGACTCCAGGAATTCCAAGTATTTTATCCTCTCCTGCAGGAATAGGTTCAGCATTGTATCTTTTCTGCATTTTTGGCCCACCTAAATTTAAGGTCCAATCACCTGACATCTGATCTAACTTTTCCTCAAGAGTCATTATAGAAAGTATTCTTTTTGCCTCTTCCTCTATCTGATCATCACTAAGGTCTTTTAACATATCCCAATTTATCCATCTTTTAGAATTTTCAGACATCTTTACTCCATTTTATTAGGTTTATAATATTTTTTTTAAAAAATACTATTTCTAAAATTTTCTATTATTAATCTATGAAATAGTTTTTTAAGAAGGGCATACACTTGTTGCATCATTATCAATTATCGCTTGGAATTGGCGTTTAGTTATTGTTTCAAATAGTTGCATTGCCCTTGGGTCACTTCTATCCAATTGAGAGTAGCCTAGAGCAGGGATATATGCATAGCACATTAAAGATCTCAAATAAAAACGCCAAGCAAAATCAAAGTCAAAACTAGTGATACCTTTTCGTTCTAACTGCTTAACATAATATTTGACCATATCTCTTTCAATTTTTCTTCTTAAATCGATTTCAACACTTTCACCTAAAAGGTAGGCAATATCTAAAATGCCCCCATTTACAACGGCAGACCCCCAATCAATAACAATAATTGGATTCTCCTTATTTTCCCAATCAAAGAACAGATTATCAACCCGAAAATCAAAATGAGAAATTGTCAAATTTTCGTCTGGTATATCCATCACCAACCAAGGGAAATGTTCATGAATTTTCCGTCCGACTTTCTCACCACCTTCAGGAAGTATTTTTTGGAATTCTTTTGATTTCATTGAAAGATCCCAAGTAGTACGATAGGTTTCGGCCAAAGATCTTGACACATCATCCCTAGGTTTAGGCATCCAATCAAATAAAAAAAGGTCTGGAGAATCCCACCATCTTGAATGAAAATCTACTATCATATCTATTACTTGTTTAGTTTGTTCTTCATTAAGTCCTATAATTTGGTCTATCTGATCATAACATGAACAATCTTCTAGAATGAGTATATATCTTTTGGATTCTTTATCAAAATCAGAATATATAATACCAGGTAGGCGAATCGGACTTTTAGGCCCTACTTCTGTATAGAATCTGATTTCTCTCTCATAAAGATTATATTGTTCGGCAATTGCTAAAGCAGTCCGAAAGGTAGTAGGCATTTTCACGATCATTGTTTCTGGTATTTCGGAAGCTTCCTTATCATATTTTATTGTTAATCGTGCCATATCACTTACAAATCCTTCTCCTGCACCCCACGGTTCTCTCGAAATTGATTCAATGTTAATATCTTTAAGATATCCTGAGCTATGAAGAGCTTCATTTAACCACTCTGAAGTGATTCTTTTCGTTCTTTTAGGAATCAATTTTTTACTTACCCTTTTTTTTGTAATTAATACATGATTCAACTTGAATGCTTAAAATCTTTTCTTTTGCGGATATTGAAAATTAGTTGAAGTCTATATTTATTTATTTTATATTTCTTTAAAGCCTATTATCTAAAAAAATAAATTTCATAAATTATTTTAATTAATTGGTTTTCAAACTTATTTAATAATTGCATGGTACTAAGTCATTATGAGTTCTAATAAAAGAGATTACTATGAAGTTCTAGGGGTAAGTAAGGATGCATCTACAAATG